>JAIEDW010000342.1 GCA_029067805.1 Lachnospiraceae bacterium | reverse complement strand
CCTGACCCATACCAATACCCAGCTCCTCAGCCCCACCCAGAGCCAGAGCCAACACCGGATCCAGAACCGGACCCAGAGCCAACACCGGATCCAGAACCGGACCCAGAGCCAACACCGGATCCAGAACCGGACCCAGAGCCAACGCCGGATCCAGAGCCAACGCCGGATCCGGAACCTAATCCTGATCCGGATAAGGAAGAGAAACCGGACGAATCCAAGGAGCCTCCCAAGAAAGACGAAACGGAGGAGAAACCGAAGCCGTCCGAAACTCAGACTGAGGAAAAGCCTGACGAGGACGACAAAAAAACGGATAAAGTTGAGGAAGTAAAAAAGGACAAAGAAGAGAAAAAGGAAGAGGCGCCTGTCCCTGTAACGGTAGAAGATGCGTCTGTACAGGAGTCTGCTGCAGAGGAAACGGAAGACGAGGACGAAAAGCGCAGTAGGACCATCAAAACAGGGCAGACGACAAATGTTACACTGCGTGCATCGAAAGCAAATGAACAGCTCTTTAAATTCACTGCGTCGAGTGCGGGTTACTATAACTTTTTTGTCGACGGCGCAGATGTGAATGGCGTTATTAACACGATTTATGACAGCGCGGGGAAACAAAACCAGCTAAGACAGCGAACCTATCGGGACAATGTAAGGTACCTGTTATTGTATATTGAAAAAGGACAGAGTGTTTACCCTGTCCTCGGCTTAAGTGATGACGCCACAGCGGACAAAAATGTCAAATTCGGTGTAAAAAAGGCGTCCGTTGCAATCGTTTCGGAAACAGAGGGCGGGTATACGGCGTCGACATCTGCGATCACAGCAAATATTGGCTGGAAGCCGGCAAGCCGCACCGTCAGCACGGATCTCACGGTTTCCGACAAGTCGGGAGCAGGTCTGAATGAGACCTACATCTGGCAGATTGTTTACGGCAACGGAAATGTGGGGTATCAATATGCAGAACAAACCATAAGTCCGAATGTGAAAAAGGAAAAGAATATCAACGGACTGACATCCTCACAGGAGTACAGCTTTACCATGTATCTCTTAAACAGCGACACAAAGGCGCTCGAGGCAGCGATTGTGTCTGATTCGAATGCGATTAAAATGCAGACGGGAGCGTCCCGGGAGAACGTTATCATTCGAGGCACTGCATCGACCTATGAGAGCATCACCTTGAATATAGAAGCGGTTGACCCCATAACAAGCGTTCACTATGGACCTCTTGGGGAATATGAAAAAGAAGTATCTCTGTCAAAACACATTAGTGGTTTAGGACAGATCAGCGCTTCCGGCCTGGAACCGGCGACAACGTATTACTTTGAGTTTTATAATGCAAACGGCGTGGTTACGGCGTACACTACCGTTGACACCAAGGAATATCCTGCCAAGGTGACATACATCATCAAGGCAACAGGTCCCGACAGTATTTCCATAGAAGCAAACATTGCCTCCTACACGGGAAAAGTGCCGTCATCTTTCAATCTCTGCTATGAGGTGCTTGACGAGGAATTAAAGTCCGTTGCTTCTGGAATGGAGAAGACGGACACGAAAGGACTCGAAAAGTGGATTATCAAGGCAGACGTGGACGATCTGGAGGCATCGAAGCGGTATACAGTCAGAGCATGGATCAACGAACCCGGTTACACAGGTCACTTTAAGGAAACGGCAAAGACGGTTACAACCAATAAGCCGCCGTTCCCTGAGAGTGCGCTGAATGTTGAGTTTGTTAAACATAAAACAAAGTCAAACGCGGCGAATTACGCCATTACCATCGAAAATTATTTGAAACAGGTAAACGGCAGGCTCAAGTACAGAATGAAGGATTCGCTTGGTGAATATGAAGTCGTGAATCTGTCCGTGAGAAATGGCAAGACAACCGGTATGCTCAAGGACCTTCAGGAGGGCGCTGAGTACGAGTATGAGGTTCGTCTTTCGGGTGTGGTAAAACGTGGAACGTTTCAAATCGGAACCGCGACGATTACCCCCGAACTTTCGGCGGATACGGGCGCATATGATACGATTGTTTCGTATCGGTTAAACAGTGCGCAGCTTGCCAAGGAAACACCGTACAGCGTTAAACTTTACTATTATAATCCGGAAACAAAGCTGTACGCGGATGCGACAGGAAAAATAAATCTTACGGAAGCGGAGGATTACACTGTGTCCGTACAGGCGGCGGACTTTATGATGCTGTCACCGAATACGCAGTATGGTTTTCAGTGGGAGCTTTATTCTGGCTCTACACGGCTGCACACAGTCTATCAGCTTGTCACGACACAGACTTCTGATGTAAGTGTCGAAATCACATCGGTTACGGCAGATGCGATTACATATAACGTTGGAATCAACGGCAGAACCGAATACATTAAAAATGACATTACGCTTTTCCCTTATCTGTGCGCCGAAGGCGGCGAGTACCAGAAATGGGGCGACAGCTTTAATCTTTACAAGTCAAAAGAGTACAAGACAGCAAACCGCACATTGGCAGCGCTTGACGATAAGACCACCTATACGATCTCATTTCGGGATATTAAGGGCGGCGAGTACGGTACGTTTACCTTCACGTTTGATGCGAAGATTGACGGTGTGCGAATGGGCGTTACGTCGCTGACAGCGGGTGCGCATAACGTGATCGTACAGGCGTCGATTGAGGGAGAAACCGATTTTGAAAACCAGTATGTCGTGCTGTTTTTTAAGGAAAAAAATGAAGAGGATTGGGATATCCGAAGCAGTATTCTTGAAAAAGGGCAGACGGAATGCGGATTTGAACTTACCAGCTATTTGAGCGATGACCTAAATGCCGACACGATTTATGAGTTTGTGATGGGCGTAAGTGATATTGCATTTCCGACAGCATCGGACAAATTACAGGGAACGTATTCGGGAGAAGTGCTGACACAGGCAGACGCGAGAAGCCTTACAAATGTCAGTGCAAACAGCGGGTATTCGTATATTTCGCTGAAGGCGGCGCTGACGAATAACCCAATCAACACAACGTCATATATTTATACATTTTATTGTGAAAGCACATCCGACAAGTGGACAAAAAGCGACGAGTCGTTTTTGATCAGTGGCACTACGGGCGGCATCCTGACATTCATAAAGGATTTGAAGCCTGCAACGGAATATTACTATATTGTGGCGGTGAGTGATAGCGGCTATGATGTGTCTTTAGCGGACATTGACGAAGATATGCAGCAGTTTGGTACCATCACGACAAAGGGCGCGGACATTTCGCTTGAGCTGACAGCCGACGAGGCAAACAGCACAGCAGGGCGCGAATTGCTTACAGTCAAGGCAGAGGGCGCGCAGGATATCAAAAATCTGAAAGCAAAGATTACGCTTTCTGAGGAAAATACAAAGCAGACATTTGTCGAGGAAACTGCGCTTTTGGCGGCAGATGATTACACGGCGGAGGTTGTTTTTGAGGGACTTTCGCCCGAGACAACCTACACAGTGACGGATGTATCGTTTCAGGTAATGGAAACGGTTATAGGCGGGTGCTATGCGGGAGAGGTGGCACATCTTGAACCGCAGTATTCGTTTACCACAAAGGGTGCAGAACTTCCCGAGAGTATCTACATTCCGGAAACGCAAAATATACAATGTGACACAAGTGTCATTTTGTCGGCACAGGTATCACCCGATGCGGCATCTCAGGAGATTGTGTGGAAAAGCAGCGATGAATCCGTAGCGACGGTGGATAACAGTGGAAAAGTAACTGCGGTATCGCAGGGTGAAGCAGTGATTATGGCGGTTTCTGCATATTCGGAGGAGATTTCCGCGCAGTGCCAGGTAAATGTCAAGTCGTATGCTGTGGTGAAGAAACAATTAAACGGTGACTTAGGAAAAGCGGTTCGTTATATAGATCTTTATAAGGGATATGCACGCGATATTGCGCTGTGTGAGGTATTGCCCGACGGTACGCTCACGGAACTTTCCGATTATGAAGTGCAGTCCGATAAACCGACGGTGGCAGAATTATCGGGTGGCGCAGTGAAAGGTCTTAGCGTGGGAAAAACGGGCATTACATTGAAAAAGGACGATATTGCACTTCCGATCGATGTGCGCGTGACGGCAGCGCCCGAGTATTTTAAGATTACCGGACTTTCGGTAAAGGACGGAAGATATCCGGCGATCAAGACAGGCGACGCATATGAGATTGCATTAAAAGACGGTATCCGGTATGAGGTGAACGGAGCGATACTTCCGTCGGAAAGTTTTGACGCAGATCTGTTTGACTGGCGTTCATCGGATACAAATGTACTGGAAATAAGTGACACGGGTGTCATAAATCCAATTGGAGCGGGAACCGCGACCGTCACTGTGACGCCGAGCGCGGAATACGATGTTTTAGAGGGACAGCAGAAAGAAATTCAGGTTTATGTGAAACCTGTTCCCGAGAAGAAAACGTCACAGATCGTACTTAAGGACACAGAGCCCCAAATTAGTCTGAAGGATATAACACTTGCGGATTACCTTGGCGCGGGCTGGACGTGGAAAAATCCCGAAGCAACAGTTTATAAGCTGACAGGCGGCGCAAAGCCCTATACGTTTGAAGCGGTTTATACAGGTGATGACTGCTATGCCTATGATAGTAGTGTAAAAGTATATTACGGCGACGACGAAGCGGTGGGAAATGAAGAAGTAAAAGACAATGCGGATTCTGCAGATCAGCTTGTAAGCGACAAAACGCCAAAGGTGTCTACAGAGAAGATGACCGTAAACACGGCATACAATTATAAGGACAGCCACGATAAAGGGCAGTCGGCAAAGCAGTATGGAACGATTGAGGTAACGGCGGGCGAGGGACAGTATATTAAGAGCGTGGAATTACTGGACGATGGCGCGCAGAGCCCGTCACAGATGTTTGAAGTTTGCGGATACGGTGTGCAGGAATATCTTGTAAGACCTGTTTCCGATGCGCTTTCCAACGGTACATATCACTGCAGCCTTAAAGTCACGACGTACGATTCCGACGAAGCGTATCTTTATCCGTTAAAGGTAAAAGTAGTTCATAAAAATCCGAAACAGACGCAGCTTGCAAAACTTTTTGAGGAGAAAACAGTCAACGCAGCTACAAAAACGGCATCTTTCGGAGGCGGCATGGAGCGGACAAATCCGACTGTGAACAATACAACGCCTTGTGCTGTGGCAGATAAGGACAGCATTGTATTCAATACGGCATACAGTGATTGTGCGGCTGTGACGCTTTCGCTGAAAAATTGTGGGGAAGCGATGCTTTCGGACGTGGTAATAGAAGGCATGGATGACCAGTCACGGCAGCTTGCGGAGAAGAACTTGATTTTGCTCGCGCACGAGGGGAATCAAGTTGTTGTAAGCATTGCGGGCAGCGCGGATTTAAAAGAAAAGGCGGGTATATATCAGTACCAGTTAACACCGTACTATACGGGAAATGTTTCGGGAGAGAAGAAAGCGCTGACACCGTTGACGCTGGAAGTGAAACTGATTAACGGAACGGTCACGGCGCATACGAGATCGTTTTCTTCTGAGAAAAAAACATCGGATAGTAATGTTATGAGTGTGAGCGCAAACTTTGCAAAGCTCGGCGACAGCCACAGAGTAAAGGGGGCGCGTCTTGTCGGGGCATACGGCAGATATTTTGCCTTACAGCGTGTCGGTTACGATATGTCAATCACAAATCCGGAATTTTACATCAGGGAAACACAGCCCGAAATGCTCAAATCCGGTGAAAGCTATACAATGTCGGTAGTGTACACCATCGAAACCGGTTCGGGAGAAACGTATGAAGTCAATGGTGGAGCAATTAAAATAAAGCATTTGTAAAATTATAACGGAAACAAATGTCAACCTATGATAAAAATAGGTTGACATTTATCTTGTCTAATTGTAAACTTTATATTGAATAATGGTTGACAATCAAAATAATACAATAAAAACGAAGAGGAGTAAAACACAATGACAGACGCATCGATAACGGAAAAGAAAAAAACAACTGTAAAATTGGACACAAGAACAATAACACTGATTGGCGCAATGACGGCGGTAATCTGTATCATGGGACCGCTGTCGTTCGTACTGCCGGTCAGTCCCGTGCCGATTTCGCTCGGGACGCTTGCAATTTATTTTATACCGTATGTGCTCGGCATGAAACGGGGGACGATAAGCTGCCTAGTCTATCTGCTGCTTGGACTTGTCGGACTTCCGGTATTTACAGGATTTTCAAGCGGACCTGCCAAGCTTCTGGGTCCCACGGGAGGGTATCTGATCGGATATATTTTTATGGCACTGATTGGTGGTTTTGTGATTGAGCGAACCAATAAGATACCGATGTGCTTTTTGGGAATGATATTGGAAACAGCTGTGCTGTATCTGTTCGGGACCGTGTGGCTTGCGTATCAGGCAGGTATGACCTTCGGGGAAGCGCTTGCCGCCGGCGTTATTCCGTTTATCCCCGGGGACATCGCAAAAATTGTGATTGCGCTGATTGCAGGATTGCAGATCAGGAAGCGATTAAAAAAAGCGGGACTGGTGTAGTTCTGCATAGCGTGTGTGCAAGCACACGCTATTTTTTATGGTCCTCTTAATGTGAAAAAAAGCAAGAAAGAATCAGTAAACTTGCACAAAATTTATTATAAAAGGTATAAATTATTGTAAAAATTTAAAGAATCTGATAGAATTAATATTAAACTAAAATTGTGCGGATTTTACGGAGTCCGATTTTGCACGTGCACGGCATGTTGTGCAAAATGCCACCAAAAAGACAAGGAGGAAGCTTATGAGTAAATTTAAAAACAGACTTATGAAACGAGTTCTGGCAGTGATACTGTCAGGCGCGATGATTATGTCGGATGCGGCGTTGTTTCAAATGACAGCGTTTGCAGCAGAAGAAGGTACTGGGGGGGGGTATTCTGGGGAAGCATCTGAAGAATACAAGCCCGTGTCAGAGGAAATCACAGTGAAAGAAGACGGTGATTCCGACGAGAAGGATGCGGATAACGCAGCGGATATGGCAGAGGATGACAAGAACGATGACGCAGCGGACAGCACGGCAGATGACGACAAGAACAATGATGCAGCGGAGGATGACAAGAACGATGACGTTGTGCCGGAAACGGTTGCGGAATCTACGGAAGATGCGGATAATGCAGATGATTCTGACGAGAAAGCGACGGATTCGGAATCGGCTGTCGATGACGCAGCGGTTGTGGAAACGACTGTTGAGGACGATCCGCAGGAAGCAGAAGAGAACACAGAGGAAGAAACTTCCGAGGTTGAGGTTACGGAGGAAGTTGTTGATAATCAGGCACAGACAGGCAGCGCTACCATAACCAATGGTTTTGCAGTAGGCAAAGATTATGGCGACAGTATTTTGAAACTTTCTGTGTTTGAAGCAATGGGCTATACTTCCGGGGCTGAAGTTAGAGTTGATGGTACGAAATATTCGGGTTATGTTGCGGGAACTAACAATCCGGTAAAGGATGGTAATATTCCTACTGGAGGTGCAGCATTCAAAATTGAGGCTTTAAGCGCATCAACAATTACCTTTGTTCTTGGAAAATCGTCAAAATCTTATTCTTTTGTAAAAGATGATGGGATTAAAGGAGAAGTGATTAAGACAGATTCTCTTGATGCGAACAATGCTACTGCTCAATCCTGTGATTTGGAGGCAGGAGGAACTTATTATTTCTATGTATCGGGATCAAAACCGTATATATATGCCGTAAAATGGGAATCAAAAGAAATAGACGAATCGACCCGTCCATCGTGGGACGACGAGGTAGAGGATCCTGTTATCACAGGTGTCAGCGTTGATGACGAAGATTCATCGAAAATCAACGTAACGGTAAAAGGCGTTGTCGGTCTGAATGGTGCCGACAGGATGACAGTATATATGTATGATTCGGAAAATGCAGTGAAAGATAGCATTGTTTCCGCAACGGCACAGGACACAACAACGTTTGCGTTTACGCCGCAAGCGTCCGGAACATATACGTTCAAGGCTGAAATGGTGCGTGATGCGCAGCAGGGAAAAGAGAAGACGAGTGCGATGAGTGAGCCGATTACATTCACCTGCCCGCTTGTACCGCCTACAAATCTGAAAGCGGAAAGTCTTGGCGGTGGAAAAGTACAGATTAAATGGGATGCTGTACCAGAGGTTGACAAATATATCGTAGAGGTTGTAGATAATCCGGAAATCGTGGTTGATGTAGATAGCACGAAAACAAGTGCTATCGTTCCCGATCTGACAAAAGGACAGACATATTCTTTCACGGTTTGTTCGGTAAGAGGCGAGGGAGAGGCTCAGCAGGTATCGGAAAAATCCGAGCCTGTAAGCTGTAAGGTAACAGATGCAAAGCTTACATGGGAAAATCATAGATATGGAAACGGAGTTGATACGTCTCATAATAAGATCACGAAGATATCGGACACATCGGTAAGGTTGGAGTCAAGCGGTGGCAAGGGTAAGATTGTTCCAGCGTCGACGGACGGATTGGCGTTCTACTGTACAAAAGTTTCGACAGATAAAAACTTTATTTTTTCGGCGAATGCGCATGTAAATTCATGGACATTCTCAAACGGACAGGAAGGTTTTGGCGTTATGGCGGCAGACAGAGTCGGCGGCGATGGTACCGGCGGCGAATTCTGGAACAACAGCTATCAGGCAGTAGTATCGAGAATCAGCTATAAATGGAACGGCGTAGGAATCTCAACAGATGAAACGGGAGAAAAAATCGAGATGCAGATCGGTGTCGGCTCGACGGAAAAAATCGGCGTTACGTCAAGTGATGTAAACGGTATTTCGAAAGGAGAGCTTGAGGTGCCAAAGCGATTCCGGGCAGGACAGACGGCGCTTGATTCTACATATGCAAAATACGGTGCAGGTCAGTATAATATCGTGGCAAACTGTAGCAATAAAGACAGTAGAGTGGATCTGACAAGTAAAGATTATGAAGAATATGAAGATTTTTATCTTCAGGTACGGAGAAATAACACAGGTTATTTTGTCAGCTATACAAAGTACAAAACGGACGAAAACGGGGATAAAGTCCTGGATACAAGCACCACAACGACCGCGAAGTACTATGACCGGAATGCACTGAATGTGCTTGATAAAAACAATATTTATGTGGGCGTATTTACATCAAGAAATGCAGATGTAACATTCTCGGATATGACACTTGATGTAATAGATCCTGATGATGATGATGACGAAGAAAAAAAAGAAGTAAAATATTATAACCTTGCAACCAGTATTTTATCGAGCACGGTGACAAATTCAACGGATTATCAGTTTATTTTCCATAGCAACTGGAACGGAAAGCTTGTGCTCAAGGACAGCGCAGGAAATTATTTAAGCAAACATTTTATAGAGGCTGAAAACGGAAATTTTATAAAGAACGAAAGTGGAAATTTTGAAAAGGTTGAAAACGGAAAAGGAAATTTCAAAGAGATTGACTATTATGATGTAACCGGAAGTCTTGATCTTAACAAATCGTATCTGCAGGATGGTACAGATGAGAAAAACACAAAGGTGTATATCGACTTGGATGATAAAGCGATTTCAATCGGTAAAAATGTTTTTACCGTTGAGTATACGCCGGATAAGAGCTGGTGTCCTGACCAGAACGGTAACGACCGATATGCAGAGCTCAACAGCTATGACAAGGTGACACTCACACATATCGTAGAATATCGAAAATACGGTGAGCAGGGACAGACAATCTATGTATCGCAATATGGCAGATCTACAAACATAGGTACGAAAGAGAGTCCGCTTGACATTTACACGGCTGTAAAATATGCGCAGCCCGGACAGACGATTCTCCTTGCAGGCGGAAGATACAAATTAAGCAAAACACTCCAGACGCCGAGAGGTGTCGACGGAGAACCGGCTGAAAGAGATGAAAAAGGAAAACCGATTAAGGAAAAAGAAACATACAACAATTATATTAAAATGATGGCAGAAGATCCTGAAAACAGACCTGTACTTGACTTTATGGGTCTGGTACCGGCTGTGGTAACAGTTGGAGATTTCTGGTACTTTAAGAATATTGACGTAACACGCTGTAAAGATGGCGAGAAAGGTATTCAGGTATCAAGCAGCTACTGTGTATTTGACAGAGTAGATACTTATAAAAACGGAAGTACGGGCTTGCAGATCAGCCGTCTGGCAAGTCAGGATACTTATCAGGATTGGCCTTCCGACAACTTGATTCTGAACTGTAACTCTTATCTTAACGTTGACTCTGGATACGAGGATGCAGACGGATTTGCGGCAAAGCTTACAAGCGGAAGCAACAATGTATTTGACGGATGTATCGCGGCATTTAACGCGGACGACGGATGGGATTTATTTGCAAAAGTGCAGTCGGGAAGTATCGGTGCGGTTACGATTAAGAACAGTATTGCATATCGTAATGGTTATGTATTGGAAAAGAACGGTGAAGAGGGCAACTTTGATGAGTTTGGAAAGCTCAGAAAGGGAAAAGGAAACGGAAACGGCTTTAAGATGGGCGGCGACGGTCTGCAGGGCGGAAGTATTTATGATGATGATTATAATGAAAACGCGTCTGTTCGCAAATCCGGACACAAGATTTACAACTCATTGGCATTTTACAATAAAATGAAAGGTTTTGACTCAAACAGCTGTCCGAATGTAAAAGCATATAACTGCGTATCGTTCAATAATGAGGGCGCAAATTTTGGATTTACATCAGCTGCTAAAAATCCGAATACAGACTTTGTATTGGAGAATGTAATTTCTTTCCGAACCGAAGCGACGACTGATAAAAATAATGATAGCGTTGCGGGAACCGGAACGCAGAGCAAAAGCAAATGGTTTAATAAGACAACATATCTTATGCAGACTAAAAAATCAAGCGTTTCAGAAAACACAGATGGGACGAGAGTCAAGGCAAGTGACTTTGTTTCGCTTGAATATAAAAGTCTTGACTGTGTGGATTTGAAATATTGGAGAAAAGAGGATGGTACAGTTGATACACATGGTTTCTTGACGGTTAGCCCCGATTCGCAACTTCTTGCAAATCCTTCTATGGGAGGAACTGCTTCAAACGATATAAAAGAGGGCGAGGCCACCGATGGTAACATAACAGGAGCTATCGAAACGGAAGGTTCTGCAGATGACTGGGGTGAGGATATTCCGGAGGGAGGTATTAACCTTAACAGTGGTCATTACGGAAAAGTCTGGATTGCGGAGATAAATCATCTTGATTATACGGACAGAGAGCCGATCGAGTATACGGGAAAACAGATTATGCCGGAACTGCATGTATATTTCAGCGCCGATAAAGGTCTGCTTAGAAAAGGCAAGGATTATACCGTAAAATATTATCATAATATTGAAGCGGGAACAGCAACGGCGGAAGTGACAGGTGTTGGAAACTACAAGGGATTTAAGGCGACACAAACGTTTGACATTTTGCCGATTGATATTAATCCGGAAAATAAAGATCAAAAGGATGTAGTCGTTCCTGTATCAATTTCGGATAATATTGTTGTAAATGATCTGGCGAAGGTATCAAAAGAAATAAAGCTTACATGGCAGAACAAAACACTTAAATATGGTGTCGATTATACGATAGATCAGGATACGACAGATAAGACGAAATACATCATAAAGGGCGGTCATGATGAACAGGTAGAGGAAAATGGAAAGACCGTAACAAAACGCGTAGGAAACTTTACCGGTGAGAAAATGGTTACCGTTTTGGCAGCAGCGAATGTTCCGGCGGAAAAGCAGTTGAACAAGGCAACCGTGAAAATTATCGATAAGAAGATCACTTATACCGGTAAAAAAATAGAACCAGCTGTCGAAGTAAAACTGAACGGAACGGAGATTAAGAAGAGCGATGGCTTCAAGATCGAATGTTCAAACAATCTCGAAGTTGGTAAGGCAACACTAACCG
>JAIEDW010000341.1 GCA_029067805.1 Lachnospiraceae bacterium | reverse complement strand
GATACAAAGAAAGGGACAAGGATATAATGAACATTGATATTTATGTTGATAAGTTATACAAATATGAGCGGAAAGCGGAACCTTGTTTCATCGGAATTCCCATGAAAAAGGGTGTGCTTTCGGATTTGGATCAGGTAGCGGTGCTTCAAGACGGCAGAGCGCTTCCGCTTCAGAAGAAGGTAACATCGAGGCATGACGACGGAAGCGTCAGATTTCTGTTTTTGCGATTTCTTGCGGATTTGCCGGCAAATAAAGGCGTGGTGTTACAATGTGATACGAATGCGCAGACGGGGAAGGAATCGGAGGCTTTTGAGATAGCGGTTCAACAGGAACAAAATAGTATTAAAATTGACACGGGTGTCATTTCTTTTGCGGTGGAAAATGACAGCGACAGTATTTTTCAATATATAGAGGCAGAGGGCAGACGATACGAGAAGGAGCAGCTTGTTGGTCCCCTACTCTGCGGCGGAGAGGGAAAGCAATATTGCATGAAAGTCGGTCAGTGGAATATCGTGGAAAGCGGTGCGGTCTGTACGATTTTGAAGGCAAAAGGTACAAATATATGTGATAAAAATAACGCGGAACAGATTGATTTTGAGGTAAAGCTGACGGCATACGCGAAAAAGCCGTGGATTGAGGTTTCGTACCGCATTATTAATACGACATTAGAGCAATTTCCGATTACCTCACTTGTATTTGATGTGAAACTGCAGAATAATAACGGGAATGAACAAAAAATGACACAAGCGTCAGAAATAAGAACGTGCGCGGCATCGTCAAACTACAGAACGGATTTTGTGATTGGTAAGAATGGCGAACCTGTTTCCAAATGCGTGGACGCTGAAAGTCTTGTATACGAATCTAACGAGCACTTTGCAGAGGTCTTTTATGGCACGTTCTTTGCGGACAGTACAGACAAAGACGGTGGCGTTTGCGCAACCATTTTTCAAGCGCAGCAAAATTATCCGAAGGCAGTGCGTGCCGACAGCGAAGGCGTGTCCGTGATGCTTGTTCCTGAGGGTGTTGGTAAAGTTGTCATGGAGTCTGGTATGTCGCGGGAACAGAAGTTTTTACTGCATTTTCACAATGTCGAGGAAACATTGGAGGAGCTTGACAACAGGAGCCTGATCTATCAGATGCCGGACAGACCGTATGTGCAACCCGAGGTTCACAGGGATTCTGGCTGTTATCTTGATATTTTTACGGAAACGTATCTGCCGGAAGCGGAACAGGCGTTGATTGCGAAGGCGGACGGTCATGCGCGGTCATACGGGATGCTGAACTTCGGTGATTCGCCGGATATGAATTATACGACGCAAGGCAGAGGCGGCGGAGATTTGGTGTGGAGCAACAACGAATACGATTTTCCACATGCTTGTGCATTATTATATGTAAGAAACGGGACAAGGCGTTTTCTTGATTACAATATTGCGGCGGTAAGCCACTGGATGGACGTTGATGTGTGTCATTTCAGCGATAATCCTCTGTTTTTGGGTGGTCAGTGGGAACATACAAACGGACATTGCCGCGGGAATGTCATACCGCGTGAGCATTTGATGGTTTGTTCGCATCAATGGGTGGAAGGCTTACTGGACTATTATCATTTTACGGGTGACGAGCGGGGACTGGAAACGGCGCTTGGAATCGGAGAAAATGTGCTGCGCCTTTTGGACACGCCAATGTATGC
>JAIEDW010000340.1 GCA_029067805.1 Lachnospiraceae bacterium | reverse complement strand
AAAAACAATGATTTGGATATGCACATTGCAAAGATAAAGGCGTTGTATAAAAAACAGGCACAGGCAATGATGGACGCGATGGATCAATATTTCCCGTCTACCGTAACGTACACAAAACCGCATGGTGGTATGTTTTTATGGGTAACACTTCCCGAGGGTGTAAGTGCAATGTCCTTGTTCCCAAAGGCTTTGGAGAAAAAAGTTGCGTTTGTTCCGGGAGATCCGTTCTATATCGGAATCGAAAACGCCAACACAATGCGCTTAAACTACACCAATGCGGATTGTGAAACAATTACGGAAGGAATTCGGCGATTAGGTGAGTTGCTAAAAGACATTTGAGCGCTCACCGTCTTACCGTTTTTATTCACTCTTTTATTCATTCTTTTTCTGCTGTTTAGAGATTGATAAATAAAGCAAAAACCAAACAATACAATGTGCCATAAGAATAAGCATATCTTTTGCAATCATTGGCTCAGCGCTGTTTGTTAAATTCATAACTCCTTCAAAAGTTGCACTGGACGGCACAAAATAGCAAAGGGTTAAAATCAAACCATTTGCCCCCAGCAGATAGGATAATAATGGCACTGCCATAAATACAATCATTACAATCTTAACATAGACCACGCCTACCATAAGGTTCTCGGAAAATTTTCCGATAAACAAGCCAATCAATGCTGCTATAAAAGCGGAAAGAATAATCAGCGTCAACATAAGAAGCATACTCGTGGGTGGAAGCCGAAAACAGATACAGGCTGTCATGACAGCGGACAGGCATCCGCAGACAAAACCAACAAAGATTTTTTGAATAACATATTGGCTGTGTGTCATAGGCAATATCTGATTGATAAGTTCAACGCCATTTTCTTTTTCGGATATAATGTTCATAGCGTTAAAAGTACACCCCATAAACATAGCGACAATTAACGTCAATGCAATAAATACATTTTGTAATCCGGCCAATATATCAGGGCGCTCTAAAATACTGACATTTATTTGCTCTGTATTTTCCCAATCCGCATACAATAACGGAAGCGTATCAGCCGCTTGTTGGAATATGTCCAACTCATCGCCAGCTACCATTGTTTTAATGCTATTGCCATCGGTTTCTACGCCGATTATGTCTGTAGAAGGTTCCTTGATTGCAGCAGTTAATTCTTCCATCGTTTGATATGTAATTACAGGTCCATACCGTTCTAACCAAGATATTGTTTCGGCAGACAGATTGTTTTCTAATGCCCCAAAATGGAGTTCACCCAGTGAAGAAAGGTCAATCGTACCGATAAAATGCAAAACGACAGCAACTAAGATTGGCAGAAGAAAAGACATGATGCAAAATTTGTCTTTCCAGACACTTTTGAGCTGGTAAATCAATCCCCACATAATCAACCCTCCTTTCCCATTTCCTTACGAAATGCGGTTTGAACAATCACAAACAGAACAGCAATTCCACAAGCAGAACAAATATAATAAAAAGGATTTTTGACAGGGGTCTCAAAATAGGCATTCTTAAGTCCCATATAAACCTGATACAAAGGATGCCAGTCTATCCATGCCATTTTTACAGAAGTATTTGCAGACAAAAATACGGGTGTTGCCGCAAAAAGAGCAATTACCAAATAGGCAAGCGAAAACTGTTTGAAATCATTTAATAACATCGTGCATCCAAATCCCACAAGCGCCATGATCAGTGACAAAATTGCGGTCTGTGCCAATACGGCGGGCAAAATGCGGATTGTATCGGAAAATCCTACATTGAGCAACGTCAACAACGCCGCAAAGACGAAATCTGACAATAGAAAAACAGCAAGTTTTGACAAAACAAATAAACTCTTTTTTAACGGCAGGACTGCATGGACACGGATAACCCCCATTTGCTTTTCTTTGAACAATACTGATGCAATCCCCAAAAAACCAACAGCAACGATTTCGATAAACAAAAATTCGCAGGACATTTCTTTTCGTTGTTTTTGTTCCGTTGTATTTGTACCTACTATTTGCGCAGCGTACTGATCACTGGAATGAAGAAGCGATGACGCATAGTCCGCCCTGTGATTATCAACCTTTTCGCTTCCATAATACAAAATAATATTTGGCGTACCGGAACTGGCATCTATTCCGACACCGTTTGTGTCAACAGAAAGAACAGCTTCTAATTCTTCTAACGATGCCACCGGACAAATCAGTTCAGACGCTTCCCGCTGTGTCCCCTGCGGGTCATAGAGGTACACATTGTACAATTGCATTTCCATAAAATCGATGTACCCAAAGTTTATAAACAATGTATATATTAGCAGTGAGCCAAAAGCAACAAGGAAAAATTTTCCGTTTATCATTATTTGACAGTCTTTTTTGAATAGAGAGCAAAAATCTTTCCACATCAGGACAGCCCCCTTCCCGTATACCGGATAAACATATCCTCTAAGGTTGGTTCTTCTGAATGAATGCTGATGATTTCATCATGCAAAAAAGGAATGCCTGCTTCTAATTCGGGAATTTCAAGTGTCTTTTCCTCTCGTCTGCCCTGATACAGATAAGTGACCACGACACGGTGGCTGCTGTTTTGCTCTTTGAGCCTTTTCGGAGTGTCCAATGCAACAATATTTCCATTTGTAATGAAAGCCACTCTGTCACACAACAAATCCGCATCCATCATATTGTGCGTGGTTAAAAATACAGTTGTCCCTTTCCTACGTTCTTCTTCTATAATCTTGCGGAATAAGACTGCACCTGTCGGATCAAGTCCGCTGGTCGGTTCGTCTAAAAATAACAGTTTCGGATTACTGATAAGCGCCCTTGCCATGCTTACACGCTGCCGCATACCTTTTTAAT
>JAIEDW010000034.1 GCA_029067805.1 Lachnospiraceae bacterium | reverse complement strand
TCTCCTCCAAAAGCTGTGCCTGACGAAGATCCTCCACGCCCTCTGCAATCAGCTGCATTCCCATCTCTTTCAGCATTGCAATCGAATACTTAAGCGCCGCCATTGCCTTTTGATCATCCATCGCAGACCAAACCATGGATTTATCAAGCTTGACCGTGTGGAACGGATATTGAATAACAGCCGCCGTATTGGCAAAACCCGTGCCGTAATCGTCAAGCGAAAAGTTAATGCCATGCTCCCTGAGCCGATCCATATTCTCGATCAGCGTTTCCTGTGACATAACAGCCGCCGTTTCCGTAATCTCCAAATTGATACAAGTATACGGCAGTTTGTATTCATCCATGATCGCCAAAAGATGCTCATAAAGCGTCGACTGCATACACTGTACCACGGACAGATTAACGTCAATATATTCAATGCCCTTGTCGAGCAACGCATTCGTCGCAATAAAATCACATACCTCGCGGAATACAAACTCACCAATCTCGATGATCATTCCATTGCGCTCCGCAATCGGAATAAATTCCTCGGGACTGATAAATTCCTTGTTATACTTCAAGCGGATCAACGCCTCTGCCGACACATAACGCCGTTTCTCCACGGAATAAATCGGCTGATAATATACCTCAAATTTATTTTCATGAAGAGCATCCTTCATAATCTGAACAATCCGCCCCTCCCGGCGTCCCCGATCCAAGAAATCATCATCCGCATAAACTACGGGAACACTGGTATTCTTCCTTGCATCCTCCGTTGCGACCTCCATGATCGCCAGAATATCGGCAAGACGGGTTGCATTGTCGGGATATCCCACCATGCACATTGCCGTTGACAGCGTCACCGGCGCCCCCTCCAGCAGAAACGGCTCGTCAAACCGCGCACGAATCCGGGAAATAAACTCATCCCATTTTGCATCTTTCTTTGTGGAAACCAGCGCAAAACGATAATTTCCCATAAAAAACACCTTTTTTTTCTTCGTAATTCCCGAAATCGTTTCCGCAAACTGCTTCAACAATTTATAGATATTCTCCACGCCAAACGTATCCGCGATATAATCCATGCCCTGAATCTCAATGCCGAGCACCTGAAACGGAATTCCCCTGTAGATATAATCAAGCGTGAGTTTTTCAAACCCCTCACGATTGTAGATTCCAAGTCGTTTTTCCTCAAAACTTAGCGGATTTTCAAGTGAAAAATATATGAGAAGCACTGCAATTGCCACAGCAAACTGCGACACTAAAAGATTCTGCACAAGCGACTGCAACAGTACCACCAAAAAGCAAAATACCGTATAGCAGCTCACAGATATGATCTGTCCCAGAGAAAATACTTTTCGATATCGAATGACATATGCCTGTGACAACGCCACATAGTAGAGCGACACGGAGTAAAGAAGCACAAACCATGCGCCGTGCAGATACTGACCACTTTCATCGACCGTAAAAATCAGCCCATGCATGGGCGTCGTCAGTAACAAAATCTCCGTAACGACAATCGGCGCACAAATAAGAAACTTTTCTATTGGTTTAGAGTGCGCGGTTCCCCGAATGACCTTGTGAATATACGCAAAGTACACCACGGGCGTTAGGTTAAACAGCGCAAGATAAAGCATATTGATCATATAATGAAAAGGAATAGGCGCAGCCGCAGGATGACCGATTGTATACACGGTAACCAAATCCACTAAGGTTGCCAACAGCTCAACAGCAAGCAAAAGCTTAAAGATACGACTCTGGCGAGTGCTGATCGTCTTCTTTTGACAAAAATAAATGCTGATTGCCACCGTTACTACAACCGCAGCAATATCATAGTGAAAATTGTAATTCACGACAGCTCCTCCTTCCCTAATCAATATATCGTTAATTTTACCACATTTTTCCCACAGTTTCAATTATAAATTCACAAAATTAACAAAAAAAGTGTAAAGTTGTCATACTTTACATAACAAACTTTACACTTTTTTGACTGTTATTCCACGATTATTGTGCATTTTACATATACTATTCTTTAATTTCATCAATTTCTGTAAGATTGATACCCAAAGAGTTTAAGATTGCTTTCAGAGATTTATAATCCTTTTTTAAGCCTTCATATGTTTTTGTTGCATTCTCCTCTTTTGCATTCTTCATATGTGCCTGTATTTTTTGAAATTCATCAACTGTGGCTTTTATAATTTCCGCACCGTTTGGCATACAATCACCATCCTTCTATCATCCATACTGACTTACCGATTACTACACTTTAATCATAGCAAATTATACAAAAGGTGTAAAGCCTTTCAACAAGACTTTACACCTTTTCAACTGCTTTGATAATCTCACTTAATTAAACTTCAGATAAAGCACACCCTCGCCGCTTGTTAAATCAAACAGCGGTGTATCACGCTTAAATCCGACATATGTTCTGTCAAACAGCCTGCCTTCTATCTTCATCCATTCCATGTCCTTGATCAACGTTCGGATACGGTACTCAGCGCTTCCCCGGCTGTATACATTATAAATCTCAAACTGAGGGCAGCTCGTCTGCAAGTGCCAATAGGTCCCATTCCCATTCGGACTGGGAGCATCCCAGCCGCTTTCCGTCACAGCAACCTCCTGCCACACTCCGTTTATCTTCTGGTCAACATACGCATTCATATTATACTGCCGCTTCCACAGACAGAACGACGTAGGCGCTAACTTAACCGCAATCTCATCCATCGGCGTCCATGTATTCACGGGAGAACCCTGTAAGTGAATCGGCGAAGATGCCGTCATATTCGCCAATGTAACGGACGTATCTTTCGTCTTCCATTGACGATTGTTACCAATCTCAAAGTTAATCGTAATCTTCGGCACGTCAAATGTCCACGACCACTGCTCCTTAGAGGCCTTAATCTTATCGTAGAGATCATGCTCTTGTTGAATCATCCGGTCATCTCCCGAATGCGCCGATTTCATAATCTCGTCGCCGTTCCACAGCCGGAAGCCTTCCTCTTTCCAGCCTCTTCCGTCTTCCAGAAGCGTTTCGTTAAGCGGCCAGTAGATCAGCTTCTTACTCCTGCTGTACACAACATTGATAATCTCAAGGTCGTAATCATACTCCGGCAAAAATACAAGCGACTCTTTCGTGCCGACAAATCTTGCAATTTGCGGGCTCTGATCATCTAACAGATAATACGGCGTCCACTTTTCATCACCCTTAATGCGGTAACGGAAGAAACTGCGCTGATCCGAAGCATACGCCCAATCAGTGAAGCCATCACGCATATTCGGGATATTCTCAACGAACGTAAATTCGTCCGCTCTCTGGAAACCGTCATCTACAAACTCATATTCTCCATATGTATTTGCGTACTTCTTTCCGGATTTGTTGTACTTCACATAGTCCGCAGACGCCTCATCTTTACCGTTATTGCCGCGCGCATGAAGTGCATATGCGCGGAGCTTGCTGCCATACGGAATCGGCTGGTTCAGCTTAAACGACACAGTCGCTTTGTGGTCTGTTTCGTTCACGGAAGTCTTAATCGAACTTGCGTCAATATAATCCGGCCATTGGTTCAAAGGCAGCTCAACGCCCTTCATCACCAACTTCCACTCCATCGGGAACGGCTCTATATATTTACCGTGACCGCTCTGCTCCCATCGGCACACACTGCCCTTATCATCCTTTTGGATATCATAGTATTCCGTGCCGTCCTTGCCGCGTCCTTTCGGCGACGCGTTAAACGTCAAGGTACTGTCTTTCTTATTGATCGTGCTGATTTTTCCGCCGTTTGCAATCCCTACATCTACATTATCAACACGCCTTACAGCAAGTTCAAAGTCATATGTCGCAACCTCTACATTATTCGTGTTATATCCCGCAACATGAACCTTAATGCGTCCATCCTGGTTGCCCTTCTCGTCCTCGCCAATCACAAATCCCAGATACCACGTACTCTTGGTTGTACTTGTTCCTTTGTTTCCCAGATACGGATTGCCGCTCTCATAAAGCGCAAGCTGCGTACTGCTGCTGGTCTTGTCACTGTTATCGATAGTCGCGGTCATGCTGTAAACCTCACCGCCGGTGACAAAAATCGGAACCACCAGTTCTTTTTTGTCCGCTTCCGCAGTAGAAGCAAATGTGGTACTGTTAGAGCCCTGCCCCGGTTCAACGACTACCACCTGCGTCGGCGTTTCGATTGTCATCTCACCGAAAATAGATACGCTCGCCTCTACATCTTCCTTATACAAAGTATCCGCCTTGTTCTCTCCGCCCGGATGAAGCGCCTCGATGGTCACCTTAAGCTCATACCCTTTCGGAAGTCCCGTAGCAGTGCCTTTTGTCTTCAATGAAATATCAACCTCGGGAACCTGCTTGATAAACCAGTTGCCGCTTCCGTCCTGTTCCACACGCGCAGGCTTCACATTGACTACGCTGAAATATTCCTTTCCGTCCTTCTTATAGTTTTTGGTATAACTTCCCTTTATTTCTCCTTTATTGCCCGCGCCGATGCCCGCCATACAGATTACGGAATCCTTAAAGTAGTGACTGCTGTTGTGGTCAATCAGCTCCCATGTAATCCTCGAAGAAAGCGTCCTTTTTACGGCAGCTTCGTCAAGCGTCCCATCCTCTTTATATTGAAGCTGATGCTTCATCACAGCCTTCATGGTGTCTATCTTAGCGTCATCAGTATTAAACCGAGCTCTGAAATCATAGGTCGGATACTCCATAGGGTTTTTGTTCTCATCAAGCCAGGGATCATCGGGCTCTATTGCAATCGAAACCTCATCAATTCTGCACACATGCACGGTAATATCCGTCTTTTTCGCGCCGCCCACCAGTACGTCAATCATAAAGGTATACGGATCTGCGCCGCTGGGACCGCTGCCCTTCTCGTCCCTTCCGAGCGTAATCTTAACCGTATCAGTCGCTTCGTCATATACGGCAACCGTTCCGTTCGTATTCGACTCCGAGCGCGCATCAGACGCGTCATGATAATCAAACGTCACATCACTCGAAATTCCGCCCTTCATGCCAAGCTTAACTTCTCCCGTTTCATACGGCTCCAGTGTAATCTCAAGCCCATCATTCACCTTCGTCGGTCTCGGCTCAAGCGTATCCTCACCGTAATGAATACCCCTCAGTCCATCGTCATTTAACACTACTCCGCCATAATAGTCATAATAATTCGAATTTGCCTTATTCACGCCGGACGCGTGCTTCGATGTCGCTCTGACCGTAAGCTTCAGACCTGCGGGCATCGCCTTCTTTGCCTTGATTGCATATGTGGGAACCAAGGCATCTTCTTTCGTTGATATAACCTCAAAATATGTATCAAACTCAGCCGTCTTATCCACTCCGTTTATCTTCAGAGCGGAACTCCATGTAACCGCCTGCGCAATCTTGTAATTTTGATCATAATCGTATGCAACGCGCTTTGCAAGTTCGTTACCGCCAACCGAAGCCGTGAACGTATAAACCGTTCCCGCAGTTTCGTACATTCCGCCTGTTGAGTTTGTCGTGTCGACCGAATGTGTTACCTGTACGCTGTCCACTCTTCTGATGAGCACAGTGCAGGAAGAAGGAGTTGTCGCCAAGCTATTACCGGAAGCATCTATTATTTGAACTTTGATTTCTTCCGATGTAGAGGTCGTATTGATAGGAACTCTCACTTCCGCATAATCAAAATCAGGTGACAACGAAACCTTTTCCAGCGCACCCCAGGACACCCAATCAAGGCTATCCACACCCTTCTTAACTTTCCCCGCTACAATAAGCGGTATCCTGTAAGTTTCGCCCGGAACAAGCACGACCTGGCTATCTTCAAACATAATGGCAGCCGCGTCCGGAATGGACACATATGTACCCGCGACCGCGTCGTTTCGCGAAGTCATCGTGTATTCCATCGGAATCTTTCTGTTCGTGCTCTTATCCTCAACCGTCATATTTAACTTAATCGTCTTACTCTTCTTAAAGTCTGTGGTGTCCGCTTTAAAAGCAACGATATTGTTTGCCATGATCTCCGTGCCCGTAAGCGCCGAACCGTCCGCTGCAAACTCCTGGTACATCAGCATACTGTTTCCTTCATCGTACGTCATCGTATACTGAATTTTTTCGTTTGTCACAATCGACAATTCCGTAAATCCGTCAGCCTGCATCTTCGCTGTATTATCCGGATTCAGCATCAGATCCTCACCGTTCTCAAGATACTGCTGTCCGCTCTCGCCGTATACAACGCTGCATGCGTCCTTTACCATATTTCCGATATTGTTCGCCGCAAGCTGCGCCTCCTGCTGAATACCCGTTTCCGAAATACCCTTTTTGTATGTACGCGTACTCATCACGACCACAGTGCCGATCACTCCCGCCACAAGCGAAAAAATCGCAACCGCACAGAGCACTTCCACAAAGGACATTCCCCGATTGTCCCTGCGTGTCTTGCCACGCAGCATGTTCCACATCTTTTTCATTTAAAACCATGCTCCTTTCTTAAACTACAACTGCTATGGAGTTGTTGATGTGGTGATATTTCCGGTCAGTGTTTCGAGTTTCACATACCACACCTTACCTGCTTTTGATATTTCAAATCCTGTATAATAATCGCTGCCGCCGTTTGCTGTCTTTTTCATTGCGCCGCTCCCCGAGTCATACCGCAGGTGAATCTCATCTCCCTCCGTCAGCTCCGTGTTGTAGCCGCCTGTACCGATTTGATACTTAACCGTCACGCCCTTTGCGCCTACCGTACTGGAACGGCTCTGGCTTGGCGTGTTGTTTGTAATATCGCTCTCACTGGTATAGGTATCCTCCGTGACCGTGAGCGTTCCGTTCGTTTCCTTTTTCACGATAATCTCATTGCGGTATTTTCCCATCGTTGTCGTCCGCCCATGTGAGATCGCACCTGCAAGCTTCTTCGCACACTCCTGCGCCGGCTTGCCGTTTGTCATGGAAAACCCATAGCCCGCTATCGCCGAAATCGCCGACACAAGCGCCAGCACGACCACCACCTCCACGAGAGAAAAGCCGCGGTTATTGCTATTCAATTGTTTCATAAGCTATGGTTCTCCTTTCCTACCAAATACCAATGCCATCATATACACCGTCGTTGCTGTCATCATAGTCCGCCTTACGCCAGTTGACATAAGACACATAATCCGTAAATGCAATTTTTTCCCGATCGACCAAATCCGTCGATGTAGAAAAACTCTCTGCCGACCAGTCCACAACAGGCGGCTCCAAACAAATGTCCGTGTACAAAAAGGTCGTGTAATTGCCCTCAGTGTATTTTACCTGGACGCCCCTAAGCGCAAATTTCTGTAACGTGTGGGTATCATTTTCATAGACGCCGTAATCGGAAACCTTGTAAAAGCTTGCCGCCTCCGCGGCATATTCCCCCGTCATCATGGACTGCACCGCGCCGAGCAGATCGCCCGAATCCGTCACGCGCTTCTCCCACGTCTTCTTAAGCGTATCCATAAAGATATCTTGAAAATATGCTTCGCGCTCCGCCGCGGTCTTGCTCAGAAAATTACGGGTTGTTTTATTATATGCCTCGACGTATGCCGTCTGCACATCTTTTACCAAGATGCTCTTCAGCTCGTCAAGCGCTTTTTCCGCTTTATAAAAACTCTGTTTATTCTGGTAATCCGTCTGTTTTTGCTGAAAATTCGTCGCCGCAACATAAAGCATCGTTGTCGCAAGAATTGTGATAAAAGTCGTGATAACCAACACGGTGATCAACGCCGCGCCCTTATTATTCAATTTTAATCTTCTCATTGTTATCACACCTTCCTATTTCTTATTGATTGATCCGTTCGTTCATCGTGCTTTCCAGCTTCGTAACCGTCCGCCCGTTTTGCGTGATCTCAAGCGTAAGCTTGTAAGAAAGCGCCTCCGCTTCCGAAAAATTCTCCATAAGCTCCGTTGTGTCCGGCTCCGACCCTGCCTTTGTATAGCTGACTGCTTTCTCATACGTTCCCGTAATGCTCGGCGCCGTCGTCGAACTTCCATCAGCAATATTATCGTCAAAATTGTGGAATATCTTAAATCCCGATGCCGAATTGTTGATATCAATATTTGCCTTATATCCGTTCTCCTTGGTCTTCATCGTAATTTCACTGATATCCGCCGCACGCTGCTTTAAGAGATAACACTGAAAATTCGGAATACCTGCATTATTGTTGATCACGATTGTATCGCAGCCCGGATCGAGATTGTACTGCGGATAATAGTAGACAAACAGTCTGTCCAATCCCGCCGCTGTCGGATTTTTGTAAAAATGTCCGTCCGGATAGGACGAAGAAAGGCTTATCTCAAACTCAATAAATCCACTTGCCGGATAGCGGATCGTCGTATCCGGTTCATGTTCAACAATCGCATTCGGCGCTGCCGGTGTCGCCCCATCATATTCGTCGTCCGGCATTGATGTATCCTCTGCCCGCACATAGTACGGAAAGCCTTCCATATAATAACTGTAGGACATCTTCGGTCTCACTTCATAATCGCCGCCGTTATTAACGATATCAATCGTCAGCTTTTTCTCATGCAGCTTGACATAATGTTCCGCAAAGAAAGCGCCGGCAGCCGGTTCAAAGATCTTATCGATCTCATCCTTAATCGTAATAATATCGCTGCCCGATTTAAAGACCGCGTCGGAATAACTTGCCGCAAAATAATTTGCCAGATCCGACTGTTTATTGTTTTTGAAATCTTCCTTCGCCTTTTGCAGCGCACTTGAATCAATCGACCGATCGCCCTTATAGATCGCGTCGCGCGTCGTTTCCATATTATCGGGCACCATAATCTTCTCGATGCTGTTCGGCGTCGCCGTAATCGTCACATCATAGAGCTGCCCGTTATCTGCCTTCATGTCCTCAATATAGAACGTATATTCGTCCGCAGTTTCCGACCCAAGCGGAATCGTCGCCGCCGTGTAGCGATACCCGGAATTCCCGTCAACCGATTCATAAACCACACCCTCAATTCCAGCCACGCCGCCTATTGTGCCTCCGGAAAAGCGGTCTTTGAGCGAATCCAGATCATATCCCTTAAAGGTTTCCATGATACTCTCCGCCGTCAGCGTCATTTCCTGACGGTTTCGTGCCTTTTTGTTATAGATCATTGCTGTCGTCAGGGACTGAAGCACGGACACGGCAACAACAGTGAGAATCATCATTGCAATAATAACCTCGACAAGCGTCATGCCCCGCTCGTCCTTATGCAGTTTTATCAGCCGTTCAAACAAACTTATATTCTTCTTACTTCGCATTTTAATACCATGCTCCTTTTTCAGCCCGATCAGCCTCCGCCTAATCCGCCTTCTTCGCCCATCATTTCATCTAACATATCAAGCGCCATCTGCTTTGCAATCTCCTCCGATTTAAACGGATCTTTTGTGCCTTTAATGTACGGCGTAATATCCGGCGCCACGTATTCCTTGTCGGTTCCCACAAGACTGTAGAAATAAATATCGAAATTTCCCTCTAATACGCCGAACTCTTCATTCTTTTTATAAACAATATTGTTAATCCCGATACGGTTATCAGACTCGTAAATCTGCTTGATAACCTCCTTCAGCTGCGGATATGTCGTTTCATTGACATAGACCGCTTGCTTCTGCATAAAAACCAAATTCTCATCAATCCCCTCCATTGCCGCCGCCTGAACAAGATAAGGCTCTACCGCGTAAACGGGTTCCTTCTCGTCCATGTTGATCGCGTCAAAGTCGATGGTATTGCGCTTTTGCAAATTCTCCGCAAGCATGATCATATCTTCCTCACGCGCGTCCGAAGGATACTGATCCAAAATCGCTTTAATCTCCATGTCCATCTCGTCAATCTCGATCTGGTACTGCTCTATGTTGGTATTGTAGTCCTCAAGCTCGTTTACAACCTTTCGAAGTTCCTCATTGGATGTCGTAAGCTCTGTCGTCCGCTCCGAGTAATCCGTATATACAAACACATACACTGCCACAAGCGCAAGCACGCCCACAAGCGTCACACCGAGAAACGTCTTCTGGGTGAAATACGTTTTCAGCGGTTTATACTCTCTTGGCTGCTTTTCTTTCTTTTCTTTCTTTGTTTTAACTTTCTTTCCCTTAGCCATGCAAACCCTCATCCTCCATTATTTTGTAGTTAAAACGAACAAGTCGTTTGTGAAATTTTTCACGTTCTATTCCGTCGCCGCTGCATCCGCATCTACACCTTCAGGCACGGGAGGCTGCGCAACAGGCACAGGCGCTGCCAAAACCTCGGTTTTATATGTACACTTCACGGTAAAATTGATTGTCTTCACTTCATTTCCCTGAACCGTTTCCACAATGATGTCCTCTAGGGTTTCTTCCGTAACTTCCTCAATCAGACTCTCAACCACTACATCTTCAAGCGACTCAAACTCGCGCAGCATCTGGATAATGCCCGCCGCCGTTTCCTTGTCGCCCACGCGGATTGTCATAACGCACTCTTCATCGTCCGAAGAAAAATCGGTCAGTTCCACATCCTCCGGCAGCTTAACCTCAAGCTCTTCAAAGAAGTCAATAATGCCATCGTTAAAGTGCTCCGTAAGACGGTTGCCGTAACGGACCTGATCAATAAAATCTTTCAGTCCGAGATACCGGTCATGCACCACGCGCGCCGGCTCCAGTTGCTGCTGCCGTGTCTGTAAGGACCACTGCTCGGCAAGTGCCGTATTGTACGGCGTAATCGAAGCATAGCACAGTCCGCCTGCCGCAACACCGAACAATAATATCATCAAAAAGCACGCCGAAAGATAATTTGTTTCGTGACGCTCCTTCACCTTCTCCGCGTCAAATCCAACGCTCTGCACGCCCGCGCCGATTGCCGCCGCAAACACGTTGACATGCGCATCCGCTATGCTCTTTGTTGCCGTCGCGCTGCGCACATTGTCAAGCAGACGGCACTGCGCACCTGTCTGACGCTCCAGCATATTCAGCAGCGTATCCGAACGGGAACCCTCGCCCATCAAGAACACCTGCTGTACTTTATTTTCTTCATTGTTGGACGCATAAAAGTCCATCATTCTGGTGACCGTACCGGTCAACATCATGTAGTTGTCTTCCTCGCTTGCCGCCTCGCTGCTTCCAAGTCCGATCGAATAGTTCACGGTACGCTGCATCATCATCGTGCCTTGATGTAAAATTGTGATCAAGGCATATTCCGGCTCCGCCTTCACTGCCATGATCGCAGCTGCGCCCGCGCTCTGCTTTGCCGCCTGTATCACGGAGTTACCGACATAGTCAATATCCATGATTTGCAGACGCAGCGCCGCCGCCAGACGCTCGTATGGCACAAAAAGCTCACGTTCCGCCGCCATCACAAGCACTTTATGTCTGCCTGCATTCTCACCATCGTAATAACTCTGTATCACGCTGTGCGCAAGCTTATATTCATCCAGTTCGATTGGGAAGTATTCGTTCGAATTGGACTCGATAAACGCACCAATCTGATGTTCCTTTACGACAGGAGTCGTAATCTCACGACTGATGATTTTTCCCGAAAAAACGGTAAAGATCACGCGCTTAGCGCGCATCTTATTTTTCCTTATCGCTTCAGAAATCGCCGCGCGCAGCGGCTCCATCTTTGTCGGATCAAGATAACCGTCCTTGATTGCGCCCTCGGGCGTCGTAACATCGGCACATTTGTAAACCTTTGGTTTTTTTGCCTGATAATCCATCTCGACAATGCGAATTGACGCGACGCCGATTTCAATGCTCAATACTTTTGCCATTTTCTTTTCCTCCGTTGTTCCGTATATTGTTGGGCATCTTTCCTATATTCCGGTATCCGCCTTCGTTTCGACATCGAAACATAAGAAAACTGTCCCTCTGAAATTACATTATATTATTATATATAGAACCCAAGATACCAGTCCAGCAACTGCTCTCCCCAGAGCGCCGCGATAAAAATCCCCATCGACAGATACGGTCCCATCGCAAGCACATGCTCCGCCTTGGAAACCTTCATGCGGATCACATGAATCACGGAACCGAGAATGCAGCCGATCACAAGGGCAAGTACAATCCGTTTCCAGCCAAGCAGCAGTCCCGCCGCCGCCATCAGCTTAATGTCGCCGCCGCCGATGCCTCTGCCCTTTGTAACAATGTAGATCAGATACAAGGGGACACTGACCGCAAAAAAGCCGATCGCATATTCTGTCCAGTTCGATAAGTCTGTCAGTACACGTATCAGCCCAAGCGCCGCAATAATCAAGTTAAACCCAAACGGGATTTCATATGTACGAAAGTCTATGACGGAAAGCGCAAGAAGCGCACTTGCAAGGACACAGTACAATGCTGTTTCGATGCTGACGCCACAGACAAAAAATATGGTAAGCCACAGGAACCCGTTCAGCGCCTCGATCACGGGGTACTGAACGGATATCCTTGCCTTACATTTACGACACTTTCCTCCCAAGACCAGCCAGCTAAAGAGTGGTATGAGGTCATACCATTTCAACTGGTAGCCGCAGCTCATACAGTGGCTTCTGGTCGTAACTATATTTTCTTTTTTCGGCAACCGGTAGATGCATACGTTGAGGAAGCTACCGATTGTGATACCATATAAAAATATGATGATTGCAAAAAATATAGTTGGGAACATGGTGTGTGTCCTTTCATGCCTTATAAGCAACTTTCTCTAAATCAATTAGGGAAGGTCATTTGAAATCGTAACTGCTCCAGTTGTTGAATTAGCATTAACTGTTATAGTAACAGTTGCAAATGTCTGCTTATTGGTAAGCTTCGGTAATGTTGTGCTCATTCCCGCATTCGTAAGCGCATCTGCTACAACACCTGCAGGAACTACTGTTGCTGTTGTTCTTGAAAGCTGAACAGTAGTATTACCAGCAGGGAATACACTTGAAGCGTCCGGATCAGCTGCCCATACCTGCAAAGCGCTTTCGATTGACACTACATTGTCTTTGTCTGTTGACACTCTTGACTTCTCAACATACTTTAAGTACTGAGGAGCAAGAACACCGATCAGAACTGCCATGATGGCGATAACGATGATTAACTCTACAAGAGAGAAACCTTTGTTATTAAGCTTTGAATTGTTCATTGGAATCACTTCTCCTTTTTCATAATAAAATATTGTTTTTAGATCCACGTTTATTATGTATACATGCTGTCGTCTGTCCATTACCCA
>JAIEDW010000339.1 GCA_029067805.1 Lachnospiraceae bacterium | reverse complement strand
CAAAACGTTGTGGAGCTTATCGTCGAAATGCTCGACAACATGGTCAAAGGTGTTATGGGCAAGAACGCGGGACCGTTCGCAAATTATATCGGCACGTTGTTCATCTTTATTTTGCTCAGTAACATTTCGGGTCTGTTTGGTCTAAGACCGCCAACAGCCGACTATGGTGTTACATTTGCATTAGGTATCATAACGTTTACTTTGATAACCTTTAACAAATTTAAACATCAAAAGATTAAAGGCGTTATCAAAGGGCTTTGTGATCCTTGGCCGATATGGGCGCCAATCAATATCATCGGTGATATTGCGGTACCCATTTCACTGTCACTTCGTTTGTTCGCAAACGTTTTGTCAGGAACTGTTATGATGGCGTTGATTTATGGCTTGCTTGGCTTTATCGCTACAGCATGGCCGGCAGCGTTGCATGTATACTTTGATTTGTTCTCAGGAGCAATTCAGACCTACGTATTTGCAATGCTGACAATGACGTACATTAATAACGCAATTGAAGGATAGTAGTTTTTAATTTATCTTAAAATTTTAGGAGGAAATCATCATGGAATTTAATTCAAACTTTATTTTAGGTTGCTCAGCAATCGGTGCGGGTCTTGCGGTTATCGCTGGTATCGGACCTGGTGTAGGACAAGGTATCGCGGCAGGACATGCGGCAGCAGCAGTTGGTAGAAATCCGGGCGCAAAGTCAGACGTAACTTCAACGATGTTACTTGGTCAGGCGGTTGCCGAGACAACAGGTCTTTATGGTCTGCTTGTTGCCATGCTGTTATTGTTCGTAAAACCTTTAGTACCCTAATCAAAAGAAAATAAAAATCAAGGAAGGAGGCTAAAGGTATGATACTCGCTACCGAAACAGAGGGATTAAGCCGTTTGTTTGACTTGGATTTACAGCTTCTTGCAGACGCAGTGCTCATGATCATTGCGATGTTTGTCCTTTTCTTAGTAGCATCCCATTTCCTGTTTAATCCTGTAAGGAAGATGCTCTCTGACAGACAGGCGAAGATTAAAGGTGAATTGGATCAGGCGGCACAAGATCAGAAGTCAGCAGCCGAAACACGCGCCCTCTATGAAGAAAAGCTGAATCAGGTAGGAAAAGAGGCAGAAGAAATTTTAGCCGATGCGCGTAAGCGCGGTATGGAAAATGAAGCAAGGATTGTTGCGGACGCAAAAGCGGAAGCGGCGAGAATTGTGGAGAGAGCCAGAAATGAGGCAGAGCTTGAGAAGCAGAAGATGGCTGACGAAGTAAAACGCGAAATGGTCGCAGTTGCTTCTATTATGGCGGCACAAATTGTACAGGCTAATATTGACACAAATGCCCAGCATGAACTCATTGAGAAGACATTGAAAGAAATAGGTGATAGCACATGGCTAAGCTAGTTTCCAAAACATATGCGCAGGCGTTGTTTGAACTTGCCGTTGAAGAAAACAAGACCTCATCTCTTATGGAGGAAACAATGGGGCTTCTTGAGGTCATTCGCACAAATGTTGAATTCGGACAGTTCATGAACCACCCAAAGATCCAAAAAGAGGACAAGATTGAGGTGGTAAAGAACGTGTTTGAGGATCGGCTCAGCAAGGAGCTGGTCGGATTTCTTGTGACGATTGTGGAGAAGGACCGTTACACAGAGATTGAGAATATCCTTTGCGAGTTTATTGCAGCTGTAAAGGAGTACAATCATATCGGAACGGCGTATGTTACAACAGCCATCGCGTTAGAAAAGAATGAAAAACAAGATATCGAGAGCCGTTTACTTGCTACCACCAAATACGAAACCATCGAGTGTATTTATGATGTTGATCAAGATTTGATCGGTGGTATGGTCATCAAAATGGGTGACAGGGTTGTGGACAGTAGTATTCGGACAAAGTTGGATAAGCTGCAGCGTGAATTGCTGGCAATCCAACTATAAAACTGTGAAAGGAACATATGTTCCCGAGAAAAAATAAACAGAAAGGTGCAGATCCATATGAATTTAAGACCAGAAGAAATCAGTTCTGTGATTAAGGATCAGATAAAGAGATATGCCTCTGATTTGGAAGTATCGGAAGTCGGTACTGTTATTCAGGTGGCAGATGGTATTGCACGTGTACATGGACTTGAAAAGGCAATGCAGGGTGAGCTTCTTGAGTTCCCCGGTGAGGTTTACGGCATGGTTATGAACCTTGAGGAAGATAACGTAGGTGCCGTATTGCTTGGAAGTTCCAAAAACATTAATGAAGGTGATACCGTAAAGACTACAAACCGTGTTGTAGAGGTTCCCGTAGGCGACGCTATGCTCGGACGTGTAGTAAATGCTCTTGGTCAGCCGATTGACGGCAAAGGTCCTATCGCGACTACAAAATATCGTCAGATTGAACGAGTAGCATCAGGTGTTATTACAAGAAAGTCAGTTGACACACCGCTTCAGACCGGTATCAAGGCGATTGACGCCATGGTTCCCATCGGAAGAGGACAGCGTGAGTTGATCATCGGTGACAGACAGACAGGTAAGACTGCGATTGCCATCGATACGATCATCAACCAGAAGGGACAGCATGTAAAATGTATCTACGTTGCAATCGGTCAGAAGGCATCGACCGTTGCAAGTATTGTTAAGACGTTGGAAGAATTCGGCGCTATGGCTTACACCACGATTGTGGCATCGACGGCGAGTGAGCTTGCACCGTTGCAGTACATCGCACCGTACGCGGGATGTGCGATCGGTGAGGAATGGATGGAGAATGGCGAGGACGTGCTCGTTATCTATGATGACTTGAGTAAGCACGCTACGGCGTACCGTACACTTTCCTTACTTCTGAAGCGTCCGCCCGGACGTGAGGCGTATCCTGGAGATGTATTCTATCTCCACTCAAGACTTCTTGAGCGAGCTGCGCGTATGAATGAGGAGTACGGCGGAGGTTCCCTGACTGCGCTTCCGATCATTGAAACACAGGCAGGCGACGTTTCCGCGTATATTCCGACAAATGTTATTTCCATTACAGACGGTCAGATTTATCTGGAAACAGAGATGTTTAATTCCGGTTTCAGACCCGCCGTAAATGCTGGTCTTTCCGTTTCACGAGTTGGTGGTTCTGCTCAGATTAAGGCGATGAAGAAGATTGCGGGACCGATTCGTGTGGAGCTTGCTCAGTATCGAGAGCTTGCATCGTTTGCGCAGTTCGGTTCGGATCTCGACCCCGATACCAAGGAAAGACTGGAGCAGGGTGCAAGAATTAAGGAAATTCTGAAGCAGCCGCAGTACAATCCGATGCCTGTTGAATATCAGGTTATCATTCTTTATGTGGCTACGAAGAAGTATCTGCTTGACGTGCCTGTTAATGATGTAACGAGATTTGAGTCAGAGCTCTTTGAGTTCCTTGACACGAAGTATCCGCAGGTGCCAAAGGCAATCAAAGATACACAGGTAATTTCCGATGAAACTGAGAAAACGCTTATTGCAGCGATTGAAGAGTTTAAGGGCAGATTCAAATAATCGCCTTAAATTAGAAAGGAGAGTCAGCGTATGGCCTCAATGAGAGACATAAAAAGGCGTAAGAGCTCCGTACAGAGTACGCAGCAGATTACAAAGGCCATGAAGCTTGTTTCCACCGTCAAACTGCAAAGAGCGAAAGGACGTGCAGA
>JAIEDW010000338.1 GCA_029067805.1 Lachnospiraceae bacterium | reverse complement strand
GCCGTAGATCAGCATGACATTCGCGCCGTACTTTGGCAGCTCCTCGTTTAAAGATTGGAGCGAATCCTCTCCGAAATACAGCTTTGTGGGGTTGCAGTAAGAAAAGTTTCCTAACATCATTCAGTCCTCCCGATTCGATTTAGTTCAAACTGTTCAGCGTAACTTGTTATATTCTTCGTCGCCGACTGCCTCCAGCCATTCATTGGAGCCGTTTTCACCCGGAACCTCGACCGCCAAATGAGAAAACCAGCTGTCGGGCGCCGCTCCATGCCAATGCTTCACTCCAACGGGAATATTTACCACATCTCCCGGGTGAAGCCGCTGCGCTTCTTTTCCCCATTCCTGATAGTAACCCTCTCCCGCAAGACAGATGAGAATTTGCCCGCCGCCCTTGTCTGCGTGATGAATGTGCCAGTTGTTTCGGCAGCGCGGTTCAAAGGTTACGTTGAAAATACCGACCTGCTCCGTGGAAACGGACGCCAGATAGCTTTGTCCGACAAAGAATTTCGCAAATCCGTCGTTCGGCGCTCCGATCGGGAATATCATTTTCGCGGCGTGTTCAGCTTTCGCGTCTTCGGCGGCGGCTTCGTCTTTCCACACGTCTTTGGCAAGGCGGAAAACCGCCCACGCTTTCGGCCAGCCCACATAAAACGCCGTATGCGTAATGATAGCCGCCGCTTCCGACCTTGTCACGCCGTGAGCTTTCGCGTTCTCCAAATGATAGACAAGCGAGGAATCCGTAATGCCTGACGACATCAGCGCGACCATTGTTACAATGCAGCGTGTTTTCAGATCAATATCCTCGTTATTCCAGTTTTCTCCGAACAGAACGTCGTCGTTAAAGTGGGCGAACTCGGGTGCAAAATCACCGAGCTGCGCTCTTCCCGCTGTCTGTACGATTTTTTCGCTCATCATGTTTACCTCCGTTATTGAATATATTTTATGTGCCGAAAAACGAATTTATTTCGCTCATTCTCGCTGTCTGATCTACGTGGAATGGACAGCGCTTTTATGAGAAGAAATATTAAGACAAACTGAAATTGCAGTACTAAGATAATTTCAAAATATCCAAAATTTTTTCTGCTACCTCTTCGGTTTGCATATGTGTTGTATCAATTCGAGGATAGGTATATGTATCATAAAAAGCATAAGTATTCTTCATACCTCGTTCAATCCGTTCTTTTTCTCTTCCATTTTTTACCGCTCTCTTTATATTCTCTTCTCTGTCACACTTTAGAATGATAGGACACAACTCAAATACTATATCATCTTGTCTAAGTCTGCTTAATACTTGTTCAAATATTTGTTTGCGTTCTCCATGAAATCCATATGGAAATATAATAAATTGTATGTCTTCACAAAGAAGATAATTTTTGAATAAAGAAAAAATATTATTAGTTACTGCTATTTTAGTTGCATCTGTAAAGGGAAATGGATTAATTGCTCGGCACCAATCAGCATCTATAAATGCGCACTTAGCTAATTTGTGTAATAATATTGCTGAGGTTGTACTTTTACCAACCCCATTTGCTCCTAAAACAAGAATGATTTTTTTCATGTCCGCAATGCTCCTTACGTTCTTCTTTCATAAGTCCCGATTTGTTGATGCAATTATAAACTAATTTGTGTTATTATACAATTAGAAAGTTGGATTGGAATTGATTGTTTTTTTAAAATTTAGGATACCTTATCAATATTATATCATATTTTGCGAAATTTTCAACCCTGTTTTTTAATATGGGTGTGTTTTTTGAGCTTTTTCCTCCGCCGCGCGATCAAGGCAGATGACTTAAACACTCAGTTAGTTGAGCGTTTGAGTCGAATCAAAAATTAACCTTGTGTCAGCTTCATTGGCTGTAACCTATCGAGATTTTT
>JAIEDW010000337.1 GCA_029067805.1 Lachnospiraceae bacterium | reverse complement strand
CATAAGCGGTTCCGGCGTCCTTGTTGTTCTGGTATTGCACTTTGTAATCTTTGTTTGTAAGCGTTCCACCATTTACGGTTACCGTCACTTCGGGTTTAACTGCTTTTCCGGTGTATGCTACGATTGTTTTGTCGAGTTTTACGTTTTCTGCGGTGATAAGCTGTGTGCCGTTCTCCTGTTGATTAAATTTTGCGATCACCACACCATCATAGTTATTGACACCTGTCACATCTACTTGTACAACACCTGGTTTTGTGGACTTTTGATTGGAAAGTGTATAATCTTTCCCCTGCTGTAAGCGTTTTGTACCGTCATAAACGTAAATGGGAAACGTTGACAAGTTGGCATTTTCTAAAACATCGCCTGTAAGAATTTTAAGTTTCTTTACCGGCTTTTTCGTAATTGTGAAGGGTTTATCAATCCGTCCCTTATAGATACCATTTCCTTTGACAATGACCTTTCCCTCGCCTGCGTCAGTATTATTCTGGTAGAGCACGCGATAGTCTGCGCCCTCTGTCAGTGTTGTCTTCTTTCCGTCTATCGTTGCCGTTACCTTGACAACAGGTTCATATGCGTCACCATCATAAACCTTTGCTTTGATATCTGCTATTGTTGCAACAGATTCTAAGTCTGTCCGCTTACTGTATGAATACGAGGAATCGTCCTTGTCTTTCCAGTCATCATCATCGTCTGTATCGTTTGCTGTCCAGCCTGCATAGATTATGGTGTCGGCCTCTAATGTGTCATTGTCGAAATCCCATAAATGAGTACAAATTGGATCTTTGTACCAACCTGTGAACGTGTAACCCTTTGCCAATGGATCCTGTGGCTTTTTGAGCAAACTGCCGCCTTTAATGCCCGTATTTGTTATATTGCTTCCATGTCCTGACAAACTGAAAGTAACGGTATAGTATTCTGCAGTTTCGCCATTTTCATTAACAGTCAGCGTGCCATTTTGGTATGTAATCGTATAGTTCATGCCTGCGTCCGCGCCGGAAACAGTAATGATATAAGTTCCTGCTGTTGTGGTATTAACAACATTACATGTAATCTTCGGCTCCGTGATCAGATTGTCGCCTTCAAGTAGTCCGGTGGTTCCGTATTTGTAATCCTTTTCTTGCGGAAGGGATGCGCCGGTTTTTAGTCCTAAATCGCATGCCGTAACTATGAGGGGCGCTTTTGTAATTGTAAACGAATATTCCACACTGCCTGTGTAATCATCATTATCTTCCGAAACAGAAACGGTCAGCTTATAGTTTCCGGCGTTGACAGGCGCTTTCTTCGTGTTTGAGTATGCGCTTCCATCCGCCTGCGTGCCGCTATAGGTATAATTTAATTTGACTGTTCCGGTCACATCTGTGCCGTCTGATTCAACTTTCGCTGTTCCTGTGTATGATACAGGGCGTTTATCATAAGCTCTGTTCTTGATCTCAATTCCGGAGATTTTTACTGTACTCTTTACAATGATGGGAATATCTGCGGTCAGCGTTTCTCCTCCGGAAGGCTTGTAGGTTACGGTCAATGTCTTTTCCCCCGGTGTTTCCATGCTGATTTGAGAAACATTGGTCGTATATTCCGTCTGCGCAAGCTTTTTTATCGTTGCGTCCGCACCATAATAGGTAACGGTAATATCATTGATATCCAATGTTTCACCACAGACGTAAACTGTCTTTGTCTTTTGGGCAGTAATATATGCTATGACGCTCTGAGGCTTCGTATTTTTGCATAACAGTATAGAATCCGCCCGCCCTTTAGGAAGTTCCGTGTAAGTGTTGCCGTTCACATCGTACCAGTCTCCGTCTAAAGCAACCGATACATTTAAGTTCCGCGGGGTGTAAATTTTCGTGAGAGCATAAGCTCTATCGGTTTCCACCAACCCTGTTCCTTCCCTCACACGACTTGTATTAAAACTGCTCAAATCCAAACTGGTCAGCTTGTAGCATCCGCAAAACATATACTGCATATCGTAAACATTGCTTGTATCGAAACCGCTTAAATCCAAACTGGTCAAACTGTGGCAATTAAAAAACATACATTTCATATCAGTAACGTTTCTTGTGTTGAAACTGCTAAAATTTACACTTTTGAGATTAAAGCAATCCAAAAACATTTCACTCATATCAGTAACACGGTTTGTATTAAAGCCCTTAAAATCCACACTTATCAAACTCGTGCAATGTTCAAACATGTTACTCATATTTTTTACGTTACTCATGTCACAACCACTGAAGTCCAAACTTGTCAGTTTTTCGCATCCGAAAAACATTTCACGCATATCTGTAACGCTGCTCATGTGCCATCCGCTGAAATCCACGCTCTTCAAATTCTCGCAATCGGCAAACATATTACGGGCATTTCCCAAACCTGTTACCTTTATAACGGCTGACTTAATATCTTTTGCATTTTCGTGCCATGGCTTGTACTGAATTTCTGCAAAATCTCCTATTCCTTCCACGGTCAGCTTACCATTTTTGTCAATCACCCATGTAAGATTACTTCCATTTTCCTTATACTCACCATGTGCAATATCTGCGCCTGAAGATGCCAGATTTTGTACGCTTTCTTCGACTTCCGTTTCGGTTTCCGCTTCTTCTATTGACAGTTCTTCCGTAAAAACCTCTTCCGGTGTCATTTCCTCTGTCTTTATTTCTTCTGTTCTTTCCTCTTCTGCTGTTGTCTGTACTGTGGCAGTTTCTGTTTCGTCCAACTCTGTACTGTCATATTCTATAAATTCTTCATCCTGTATTTCCTGCGCTTGTTCTGTTTCCTCCTGCTGCGTATCCTCTGCTGCAAATACCGGTGTCCCCATGTCCATAAACAACATTGCCGCACTCATCGCTATGCAGAGTGTTGTTTTTGCATATGCCTTTATTTTTTTCATATTCTGTATGAGATCCTTTCTATGTACTATGTTTCTTGTTGCGCGTTACACATTAACAGAGTATAACCTTTATTGCCTTTTTCTGTCAACTGATTTTATATTCTTTATTCCAAATTTTCCTGTTCATTTAGGTTCACAAGCTCCATACGCTCCATATCGAGCCGCCTATAGAAACAGTTATTTGCCACACCGTTATAGGATGTATGACATATGTTTCCGTTCAACGGGCGCACCTTATAAACAAGCGAATTTTGTTCGCAGTTCACAAAAATCTCCAAAAGTTCAAATTCGTTTCCGGAGGTTTTTCCTTTATGCCAAAGTTCATTGCGTGATGTGCTCCAAAGTACCAGACGGCGCAGTTTTATCGACTCAAGAAGCGCCTCCTCGTTTGTATAGGCAACAAGGATCACCTCGTTCGTATCTGCATTCTGAATGGCAACCGGAAGCACTTCCTGTCCCTTCATACCCGCAATTTTTTTAAAATCCAGCTTTAATTCATTCGTTTCTTCGATATATCCCATATCCTACTCCTTTTCTCTGTGCGTGCAGACAAATGCTGTATGCACGTTATCGTTTACGCCTGTTTTTTCTGTCTGTTCATTATGAAATCATACTTTAACCACAACACATTTTCCAATTGTTTTAAAATATAAAACAAAACTGCCCTCGCCTCAAATTCCTCTCTTGTCTGCGGCAGCGGGCGCGTCGCCATACGTTTTAGGAATGCGTCAGTCTTTGCCAACAGTCCCTCCACCGTATTCTCACGGTGATATCCTTCCTCAATTTTCCTAATTAGTGCGGCTACCTGAACCGCCTGTTGCGGAAGATATTTCAGTCCTTTGATATTTTTATAAACTTCCTTCAAAATAACGCTCTGCTCCTCGCGCATTTTGATGTAGTCAATCTCATCGGTATCACTCGAAAACATGGAATTATTGTAATTGTTGATCGCGCATAGCTTCGCCTCGGACAATGCATCATCAAGCTGTTCAAAACAGTCGCTCTGATAATCGCCGCGATCTTCTCTGGGAAGCCATTCGGACATCCGGTGCAAAATCCCCTTAATCTGACGGTCAACCTCATCCGAAAGTATTGTAAATTGATGCTTTTTTCTGTGCAGATGCAGGTTCACAAGGACGCCGAACAAAGTTCCGATGAAAAACAGCAACACTTCATTGATGAGGCTCTCCATCGACATGTTTTTTTCCGTGAGAAAATGCGTCACAAGCACGGAAACCATCGCAAGCGCTTCCACCCAGCCTGTCGAAAAACAAAACAGGGCAAAGAAAAAAAGATAGATTGCAAAAGCCGCAACATTATATCCCACCATGTAAAAACACAACGCTGCCAAAAGAAATGCACAGATTAACGCCCCCGCCCGCCGCAGCGCAGTCCAAATCGTTTCGCGCTTTGTATTTTGAATACTTAACACAGTGATAATACCCGCCGTAGCCGAATACTTTAATCCCAGTCTGTCCGCAAGCGCAATCGCAAGCACAGTGGCGACCGATATTTTGAAGCTTTTTTTGAGTGTTTCCATGCAATCTCCTTTATGTCTGTCTTTTTTACAGCATAACCATTTTTCGAAACATTGCATCAATCTCGGGATATTCCTTTTTTAACCAGACAACACGATATTCGTTGTTGAGAAAACAATGGGAACTTGTCCCCGTGGTGCAAAGCACACCAGTTACGGCATTGGTAATCGTATAGGATAAATCAAGCTTCACGCCCGTATATTTTTCAACCTTTACCTCTATGATAGCGTCTTCATCAAAGTGTACCATATTTCTGTATTGACACGATACGGAAACTACAGGAATGATGATACCCATTTCTTCTAATTTTCCACAGGATATCCCCATTTGACCAAAGTAGTCAATCCTTGCTTCCTCCATCCAGCGAATATAGTTGGAATGGTGGATAATACGCATCTGATCTGTTTCATAATATTTCGCATTCCGAATATATGGTTTTATCTTCTGTTCACTCATTTTTCTGTTCCTTTCTTTCTCACACTCACAAACAAAGCACACGCCGTTCCCAACAGCACAGTACCTACCGCTGTTATTGCCCATGCAAACCCGTTTCCGAACTTTCCCGCAACAAAGACCGCTGTCGGTCCGTCCGCCCCTGTAATCGAGTAAGTAATTACTTTCTTTGTCATGGAAACAACACCAAATCCCAAAGTGACAACTCCCACTGCTGACATGATACCTGCCAATAACTTCTTCATCTTTATCAATCTCCCTTCCGCTCTTAACTCTGAATAACCTTCATACGATAAAATTCGCCTTTCAGCTCCATCAGTTCCTCGTATGTACCGTATTCCACACAGCCGCCGTTTGCGATCACGGCAATCTTATCCGCTTCTCGAATGGTTGAAAGTCTGTGCGCCACGATAAAGGTTGTCCTTCCCTTTACCAGATTGTTGACTGCCTCCTGTATCATTTTCTCCGAAATGCTGTCAAGCGCGGAAGTCGCCTCATCCAGCACAATAATCTTCGGATTTCGGATTAACGCCCTCGCAATCGCAATGCGCTGTCTTTGCCCGCCAGAAAGCTTTCCGCCATGCTCGCCAACCTGTGTGTCAAGTCCTTTCGGCAGACTCTCGATCAATTCTGCAAGATTTGCCGCCTTAACCACTTCACGCAGACTTTCCTCACTCACATTTTCACAGCCATAAGTAATATTTTCTCTGATGGTTCCCGAAAAAAGGATCGATGTCTGCGGCACCACGGCAAGATGCTGTCTGTATGTTCGCAAGTCAATCTTGCTGATATCGTGTCCGTCCAAAAGCAGCGTTCCATGCTCTGCCATATGAAAGCCGATGACCAAATTTAATATCGTTGACTTTCCGGCTCCCGATTCGCCAACAAAAGCGATTGTTTCTCCCTGCTCCACATGCAGATTAAAATTTTCAAGCACGCTGTTTTCGTTATTTTTATAGTGAAAGCTGACATTTTGAAAATCAAAGACGCCTTCCACGGTTTCGAGTTTTTCTTTTCCTTCGTTCTGCTCCACATCTTCGGATAAGAGCACCTCACCAATTGAGTTTACGGACTCGATTCCCTTGGTGATTGTCGGAAGAAGCGTTACAATCGCGGACACCTGATTGACCACAGTCGCAAAGTAACTTTGATACAACGTGATATCTCCGACTTTGATGCTTCCCGTAACGGCAAGATATCCCGTAAAGGCAAGGCAGACAACTTGAAAAATCTGAAAGACTGCCCAGCCGACAGATCCAAAGAGCGCCTGTACAACGTCAAGCCGATAGCCTTTTTCCGCCACTGTAAGAAGCTGTCCGCTCATCTTTTGAGCTTCCTTGTCCTCCAGTGCGTGCGCTCTGGTCACGGGCACAAGCTGGACCATCTCCATAATCCGCGCCGACGTTTCCTCCATCTCTTTACGAAACTCTGTATTGCGCTTTCTCATAACGTTGCGAAAAGATACCATCGTGATTGCCGCCACGGGCGCCGCAAACACAAAAAACACAAGCACTGTTTTACTTTTCGTGCCTGTTACCACAAGCGCAACCGCAATATTGATCGCAATATTTAACATACTTAAAAACATCTGTGTGGAAAGCGTCTCCACAGCCTCCACATCACGCATTATTTTCGAGTGCAGCCGCCCCGACTGTGTTTCCACATGATACGCGATGGACAACTGCTGAAGCTTTCGCACGAGCGCCTTTCGCAATCCCGTTTCCACATAGCGCGTGGCAAGACTTTTGTAAGCAGTATAGAGATAATTCATCGGCACATTGATTCCGATTAAAACTGCCTCAAAAATCGTGTAAAATACGATGTTTTTTATCGTATCGGGATTACCGGAAGTTACATCATTAATAATATTTGCCGTCACAATCGGCAGCACCCACACACAGGCATGTTTGATAAAAAAACAGATAACCGCCAAGACAAACTTGTGATAATTTCCCCGATACAAAGAAAGCAAAATCTTCATCGGGTGCCCTTGGTATCTGCGGTAACTCTCTATAAACCAGTTTTCCGTGTCAAAGCTCTTTCTCGGAGCCATCTTTTTCCCAAAATTTTCCATAAATTTCACTTTCTCATACTAACATCATAAAAGCTCCCAAATTTCCTCGTTTTCCCATACTTGCCCTGTGGCTGAACAAAAGCTCCGAATTACAACAGGTACACACATCCGTAACTTCTATATTTTCATCGGGCACGCCCGCGTCGCGAAATACCCTGAAATTTGCGTACCACAGATTCAACTGATATTTTCCGTTTTCTTTTTGATATAACAGACATGTATCGATATCTTCTTGGGAAATTTCGTCTTGATAACGCAAAAGAAATTCCCGCGCCATAGCATCATTTTTCGGAAATGTCTCTGCAAAAGCAAGAGCCACGTCCTCACTGACTTCATAACAGTTCTGACAGATAGAAGGCGCTATCGCAACATGCACGTCTTCTGCTTTTGCGCCAAATTCCCGTGTCATGCACTCCAGTGTGACCTTTCCCATTTTACCGACTGTTCCCCGCCAGCCCGAATGCGACAGTCCTATCGAGTGACTGACCGGGTCAATCACGAACAATGGCACGCAATCGGCAAAAAAAGTAGCAAGTATAATGCCGCTCTCGTTTGTGATCAGCCCGTCTACATCAGCATAATCGCGTGCGCACACAACGCCCTTGCCCTTATCCGCAGATGTCACTCTGCGCACGTTTGTCGTATGTGTCTGTTGGGAGCACACGATATCTTCCGCTTTTTTTCCGAAATGCGCGGCAGCCCGCCGAAAGTTTTCGTCAACATTTTCATCTTTGTCGCCCTGTGAATAACTGAAATTCAGTGACGCGGTATGTCCTGTACTCACACCGCCCATTCGCGTCGAAAAAAAGTGCTCCACAATGCCCGTTTTTTCGATTCCCGCAAAAGTAAAATACGCCATCTCCCGATTATGTTTGTCAAATTCCAGTCTGCATGTATTCCTTTTTCCACATCTGACAATATTTTTTAACATGATATCCCCATTCTTGATTCATTTTCCACTCCATCTGTTACTGTTCACTTCGTTCCAGTAACAGATAAAAATCCATGCAAAATCACTTTCGGTGATGGATTTTTACTTAATTCAACGTTCCGTATAAATATGTTCAAACGCATTCTTATACCACGTTATCTGACTTCCCTCTATCGCTATCACATCATAGCGTATCGCCGAAAACTCCCCCATTCCGTGCGTCATGCGGTAATAATCAGCTACTCTGCATATCGTTCGCCGCTTTGTGAAGGTTACAGCCTCCGCCGGACTGCCTTTCGCATCATTTTTTCGATACTTTACCTCAAAAAATACCGTATACTCATTATCTTTTCCAATCAGATCAATTTCCCCGCGACGGTTTCTGTAATTGCGTTCCAATATTTTAACCCCTTGGTTTTGCAGATACGCTGCCGTCACCTGTTCATACTCCGCACCTTTTTTTCTGGTGTTCATCAAACACTCCTATATCGCTTATCATTAAATATTCATTTCGTTTTTTGATACGCCGCTATTTTTGCCTTTATTTTATCCATACTGTCCACAAACAAGAGAATTTCCGCCACCACCTCATAAAGCTCAGGTGGTATCATATCTCCAATCTGCAGCTTTGACAAGGTTTCCGCAAGCTTATCATCTCTGTGCACAGGCACGTCTGCCTGTTTTGCCTGCGCAATAATTTTTTCCGCAAGCGCGCCGCGTCCCATTGCGATAACTCTTGGCGCACTATCCGCCGGATCATACTCCAGTGCAACCGCCTGTTTTACTTTTTTGTTCTTGTCCTCAGCCATTATTACGCAAATCTCCTTGATTTTTCATTTTATGCTCTAGTGTCAAATGTCTGATAGCTTAGCACAGCGCTTCCCGCCGCCACCTGTTCTTCAATATGCTCAAGCACAGTCTTCTCTTCGTCCTTTTTCAAAATCATGTTTTTACAGCTATAACCTTTTTTCTGAAGCCGCGCACTAAGTTCTTCTATATGTTCTTCAACAAGCGCGATCGAATCCTCGTCGAGATAAAATTTCGTCGTAATCTTATTGCGTTCGGTCTGTAGCACAATGCTCACATCAAGCGAACCGAGATGATCCATATCTAGATGTAAAAACGCTGTGAGCGTCCCATCCTTATGCGCCATATTTTTCTTGTTGGTGTAAACATACAGATCACCATGCGCCTGTGAATCGCCAAACTTTAACGGTAACTGCACATAGTTAAACATTTGGTTCATCTGATTGATAAACTCTACATTTTCGGAGATATTTCCCATCGCCTTTGCCGCCGGCGCGTTCGCTGTATGCGCATCGGCAGACTGCATCGCCTCATTCATAAGCTTTGTGAGCTGGTTGGACTCCTTTAACAGCTTATTGTAAAGCTCCTCAACCTTTCCCTCTCTTGCAATCTCCTCAGGCGTAATGCTCCACCGCTTTTGCAGTCCGTCCTTTAACAAGCTTTTAAACGGTTCAGAGTTAAAAATTTTAGCCTTTTGCTCTGCCGTCAGCGTTTTTCCGATGTCCGTGTCGGTCAATAACTGCTTAATATCCTTGATATCCGCTTTCCCACTGCTGATATACTGAATCACCTTATCCGGCACATGCTCAGGCGTCTCTGCCTTTAGCTGACCGGCAAATTCCTTGACTGCCTCTCTGTTAGCGCTTTCCGTTGCAGCACCTCCGTCTGCCGTCTGCGGTTGTTTTAACGTAGGTTCTTCTTTAATGTTTTCATTGACTGAATTGGTCATTTTATTATCAACCGGCTGTTTTGTATCTTGCTGTATATTCTCCTGTGCCTTTTCCTGTATCTTTCCGGCCGCTTCATGATCATTGTTGGCATTGATTGCGGAATTATCACTGTTTTCGGCATTTACAGGCTTTCCGTTCTCCTCAATAGTTTCCGCTGTTGCACCGGCTTTGACCGTTTCACCGTTTTCGGGGTTTACCGCCGCATCATTTTGATCCGTTTTCGCGGTAACCGCGCCTTCCTCTGTACTCCCGTCGGACAAAAGCGTAAGAACCTGTTCCATAAACTTCGCGCCGTTTGTAAGCGCCGGTCCTTCCTGTGCGCCTTCTCCGATAATTTGCTCATAGGTTTTCACAAGTTCCTCGGCGGCATCTCTTACACCGTCTATGATCTTGTGTTCCAGATTGTGATAATTTTGCAGTTGTCTTACATTATCTTCCGTGATTGGCATCTGCAATTTATTAAGTTCAATGATATTGGAAAGATTCACGTTCGGATTTTGGAACGACAGCCGATTGTACGTCATAAGCGTGTTTTTATCGATTGACATACCATTTTCGATCAGCTTTGCCACAAGCTGCAAATTCCTCTCATTCACTGCCATATTCGCCGCGCGAAGCGCCGCCTCGCCCACTCGAACCATTTGGGAATTACCATCATACACGGGCTTTAACACCACGCGGTTATCCTTATTGGACTGTACCTGTAAATTCAAGATCTGACCCAATGCCACCTGTACATCCCGTTCCAGCTTTGCTGCCATATACTGACCGTTTGCAAGCTGTATCTGTACGTCCTCTCCGTTTACCGAGGTTATTTCACCTTGAAAGGTATCTCCCGCCTTTAACTGTGACACATCTGCGCTCTGTCCGCCCGAAGTGCCGCTGCCCGCCGTGCCTGCGCCCGATACGCCGCCCGTATACCCTGTGCCCACACTTCCCGTATATCCGCGTGAAAATCCCGATAAAAAGCTGTCCATAAAACTCCCTCCAAGTATACACAATTGCTACATTATACACCAATAAAATTCCCAATAAAACTTTTTCTGTGTATCGGTGTCGGACCGTATTGTCTGATCGCATCAATATGCGCCGCCGTGCCGTATCCCTTGTGCTCCGCAAAATGATATTCCGGATAAACTTTATCGTATTCAACCATCATTCTGTCCCTTGTGACCTTTGCCACAATGCTTGCAGCCGCTATGGAAACGCTCTTTGCGTCCCCTTTGATGATCGGCACTTGCCTAATCGTAATTTCCGGTATCGTCACAGCATCATTTAATAATATATCGGGCTTTACTGCCAGCTTGTTTATAGCTTCACGCATCGCCTCGTATGTCGCCTGTAAAATATTGATCTCATCAATGCGTTCCGGTGATACGCAGCCGATTCCGACTGCCACGGCATCACGCATAATAACCTCATAAAGCTCCTCGCGTTTCTTCTCGCTTAACTGTTTCGAATCGTTTAAATATAGTATTTTACAATCCGTCGGCAAAATAACCGCACCCGCCACAACAGGACCCGCAAGCGGTCCTCTCCCGACTTCGTCAATCCCGCATAGATATCCACACGCAGCGTATTCATACTCGTATCGTTTCATAGCCTCCGTACGCTGTAATTCCTTTTCATACGCTTCCAAGCGTTTCTTCGCTTTTGCAACCAGCGTCTTTACGCCGCTTCTTTGGTCTGTCTCATAGCTTGCCACAAAAACAGGCAGCTCGCTTTCGTTTGCTGCCATAAGTTCGGTTCTGATATCGCCAATTTTTTTCTCCATCACAACTCTCCATTTCGTGTTACACTGCCTTTTGTCAAACGCGGGTTACTGATGCTTTAATATGCCAAATTTCGATAATGGCCATATTCTGATAAACGCTTTTCCGATAATGTCATCCCTGTGAATATTGCCTACGGAAGGATCTCTGCTATCCGAACTGTTGTTCCTGTTATCGCCCATAACAAAATATTCGTCGTCCCCAAGCGTTATCGGCTCGATTGCCCTTCCGGGATTTTCGATAACCTCTCGGCCATAGTCCTCCTCCAGGATTTCATCATTGATGTAAATATTTCCCTCTGTATCAATCCGTATCGTTTCGCCCGGCATTCCGATAATGCGCTTTATGTAGTATAGCTCCTCATCATACTGAAACGGAAATACAATAATGTCAAACCGTTCGGGAGCATTAAACCGATACGATATCTTATCCACCAACAGATGATCCTCACTGCTCAAGGTGCTCTCCATACTTCCGCCACTCACCCGCGTACGTTGTCCGACATAAGTAACGATTAAATATGCGATACAAATGACGACCAACAGATAAATACTGGTGTTCAATATCTCTTTCAATATACTTTTTACTTTATTTTCCCCTGTTTCCATTCTACGGCATCTCCAATGTTATTTTTCCTATTTTTCCATTTCGAAAGTCATCCACAATCATGGTCGACGCTTTCATTATATCAAGTTCTTCTCCTTTTAGAAAGCATTTTTTATGAATACATACAGATTTTATAACTTCATGCGCTTTCTGATCCTCTGGAACATCAATTTCATATCGTTTCTCAAGCAGCCCGGGATATTCCGCACGCAAAAAATCAATCAGCTCACACGCAAGTTCATCTAAATGGATAATCTCGTCATTCATGGAACCAATCATCGCAAGGTGAAGCCCCACGCGCTGATCGTCAAACTTCGGCCATAAAATCCCCGGCGTATCCAAAAGCTCAAGATTTTTGTTGAGTCGTATCCACTGTTTTCCCTTGGTGACACCCGGCTTGTTTCCTGTCTTTGTACATGCCTTTCCCGCAAAGGAATTGATAAAGGTGGACTTGCCCACATTCGGGATTCCCACTACCATAGCACGCACAGGACGATTTAGAATGCCGCGCTTTCGATCACGCTCAATCTTTTCTTTACATGCCGTCTGCACCACGCCATGAATAGATTTGATTCCCGCACCTGTTTTCGAATTGATCTCAAGCACATGAAAACCTTTCTCCGTAAAATATTCAATCCACTTCTTATTAATTCTCGTATCTGCAAGGTCCGACTTATTTAACAAGATAATGCGCGACTTATTTTTTCCAAGTTCATCAATATCGGGATTGCGGCTGGCAAGCGGCACGCGTGCGTCCAAAAGTTCGATCACGAGATCAATCAACTTGATATTTTCCTGCATCATTCGCTTTGCCTTGGTCATATGTCCCGGATACCATTGATAATTTGCCATGTTGATCCTCCCTACTTAATAAACCCGATGTCACTGTCACCCGACGCCGTCTTAAACCACGCTTTTCCAATGATATACTCTTTTTTGATGGTTCCGATATTTGCCGAACGGCTGTCCTCACTGTTGTTGCAGTTGTCGCCAATGACAAAATATTCGTCGTCCCCGAGCGTAACGCTGTCTTCCAAAAGCCCCGGCTCCGCAATCTCGTCGTTAAAATATTCGTCCACCACTTCATTATTTACATACAATGTTCCGTTTTTTATGTAAAGTATGTCACCCGGTACGCCTACCACACGTTTCACATAGTAATGCGATTTTTCATTTCCGTTTGGCAGAAACACGACCACGTCCCCCTCTTTCGGAGAAGATACCCTGTATATAAGCCGATTTAAAAATATGCCCTGTCCGTTGTACAGACTCGGCTCCATCGACGAACCGATCACGCTCGTCTTCATCCCCACACAAAACACGGTTACCACAGCCACAAGCATTGATGCAAAAATCCAGAAGATCCAGCTCATAATTTCCCGAAGCACAACAATATTCAGTTTTTTCTTTTTCTGGTAAAAGCTTAATCCCTTTCTTCTTGCCATCATAGCCTCCATACAGCAGACAACATCTGAATTTGTAAAAAACGGAGCCTGTTTCCAAGCTCCGTCTTATGAACAGACAATAATTATTTAACTAATTCCTTAACCTTGGCCTTCTTACCAACGCGCTGTCTTAAGTAATTGAGTTTTGCACGTCTAACTTTACCCATTCTTACAACCTCTACCTTTTCCACATTGGGAGAATGCATCGGCCATGTCTTCTCAACGCCAACACCGTTAGAAATTTTTCTTACCGTAAAGGTTTCTCTGTTGCTGCCGCCCTGAATTTTCATTACAGTACCCTCAAATACCTGTATTCTCTCGCGGTTTCCCTCTTTAATCTTGCCGTGTACTCTTACCGTATCACCGACTCTGAAGCTGTCAACGTGCTCCTTTAACTGCTCCTGCTCAATTTCTCTGATAATTTCGTTCATTTGTTTTGCCTCCTTATTCTTTCGACGTTCTTAATACTTCATAATCATCTCTATATAATGACTCGTACCAGAGGACCATCTCTTTCTTCGCAACATTAATAATCTATCATAAAACATCTAAAATTGCAAGTGTTTTATTGTTTTTTCTTATGTATATTTCGAATTGTCTTCTTTTTAGTACCACTTCTTGTGTTTGCACCCGGCTTTTTTGCACTGCCTTTTTCCTGAGACATTGTCTTTTTTCGCCCGAATTTCTCGGAAAACGCTTTCTCGGCCGCAAGCTTTCGCGGCCGGATCAGACACTTTTTGTCAAAACCGATCAAATCCTCTCTCCCCGCCGCCTTTAACGCCTCCAATACAAGTTCATAATTTTTCGGATTCCGATACTGGATCAGCGCACGCTGCATCGCCTTCTCGTGCGGATTTTTGCAAACATATACCTTCTTCATATCTACAGGATCAATGCCCGTATAATACATGACCGTTGACATGGTGGACGGCGTCGGATAAAAGTCCTGCACCTGTTCGGGCATATAACCGATATCCCGCAGATACTCCGCAAGCGCGACAGCTTCCTTTAGTGTGGAACCCGGATGTGAGGACATCAGATACGGTACAAGAAACTGATTTTTACCCATTTTTTTGTTCAATCGATTGTATTTTTCCGTAAAAGCTTCATACACGGCATTTTCGGGCTTGCCCATCTTTGATAAAACCACATCGCTGATATGCTCGGGCGCCACCTTTAACTGTCCGCTAATATGATGCTCCACAAGTTCCCGAAAAAAGGCATCGTCCTTGTCTAACATCAGATAGTCAAAACGAATTCCGGAGCGCACAAACACTTTTTTTACATTCGGCAATGCTCTTAATTTTCGCAAAAGCGACAGATAATCCGAATGATCTACCTCAAGGTTAGGACACGGTTTCGGACAAAGACATTGACGGTGTCTGCACACGCCCGCCGTAAGCTGTTTTTTGCACGACGGCTGTCGAAAGTTTGCCGTAGGTCCTCCCACGTCATGTATGTATCCCTTGAAATCTTTATCTTTTATAATCAATTTCGCCTCATCTATCAAAGATTGATGACTGCGTACCTGTATCGTGCGGCCTTGATGAAACGTGAGTGCGCAGAAATTACAGCCGCCAAAACATCCCCGATTACTGATCAGAGAAAATTTAATCTCTGCGATCGCGGGAATCCCCCCTGCCGCCTCATAGGACGGATGATACGTTCTTTGATAGGGAAGCGCATATACATCGTCCATCTCCTGTGTCGTAAGCGGTGGCTGCGGCACATTCTGCACGACATAAATGCCATTTGGATACGGCTCGACTAAAGTCTTTCCGTTACAGGCATCCGTATTGTCATATTGGAGTTTAAAACTTTTTGCATAAAGCGTCTTATCCGCGCGCATCTCGTCAAAAGACGGCAAAATCTCACACGGACTAAGCCCCGAAATATCCTTCGTCTTATAAACCGTTCCCCGAATAAATGAAAGGTCCTTCACAGAAATGCCGCTGTTTAGCGCGTCCGCAATTTCAACAATCGACTTCTCCCCCATCCCGTAAGAAATGATATCCGCCTGGCTGTCCAGCAAAATGGAACGTTTCAAAGAATCCGACCAGTAATCATAATGCGCCATTCTGCGCAGACTCGCCTCGATTCCGCCTATGATGATTGGAATATTCCTGTATTTTTTTCGTATCAGATTGCTGTATACCACTGTCGCATGGTCGGGACGCTTGTAAGCCGCGCCTCCCGGTGTGTAGGCATCGCTTTCGCGGTGTTTTTTCGACACATAATAGTGATTGACCATGGAATCCATATTTCCCGAGGAAACAAGAAATCCAAGCCGAGGCATTCCAAGAACCGCAATGCTCTCCTCATCTTTCCAGTCCGGCTGCGCTATGATGCCCACACTATAGCCGTGTGCCTGCAAAAGCCTTGTGATGATTGCATGTCCAAACGAGGGATGATCCACATACGCATCTCCCGAAACATATATAAAATCGAGCTGTTCCAATCCCAGCTCGCGTACCTCCTCAATCGAAATTGGCAGAAAACCGTTTTCCAGCGACACCTTTCATCCTCCTTGTTTTGCGTCTTAATTTTTCATAAGCCGCTCTATTTCTTCCTGACGCAGCAAGCGCCACTCCCCCGCGGCAAGCGTATCGTCAAGTGCAAGTCCGCCAAACGCAATCCGTTTTAAATACGTCACATTTCCGCCAACTGCATGAATCATGCGTTTTACCTGATGAAAACGCCCCTCTGTTATAGATAACTCCAATGAGTAAGTATTAACAAACTGTTTTACATGGGCTACCCTCGCAGGCAGTGTCGGCTTGTCGTCACCGATGTCAACACCCTGTTCCAGCTTTACAATATCCTCTGCTGTTAGTTCTCCCTCGCACTCCACATAGTAAGTCTTTTCCACATGTTTTTTGGGAGACAGCAGCCTGTGAGAAAGCGCCCCGTCATTTGTGACAAGAAGCAGTCCCTCTGTGTCCTTATCCAGTCTTCCCACCGGAAATAAGTTTTTCCCCGCGGCGGTACGCATCAGATCCATCACGGTACGTTCTTTTGCGTCCTTTGTCGCCGTCACGACATCCGCCGGTTTATGCAGCATATAATATACAAATTGTTGGAACTGAAGTTCGTTTCCCATAAAGCAGATAGTATCTTCCAGTTCATTTACCTTGTATTCGGGTTTTGTGATTACCGCCGCATTGACCGTAACAGCTCCTCTTTTGATATGCTCCCTTGCCGCACTTCTCGTTTCCTGCTGCATATCCGCGATAAATTTATCAAGACGCATTGCCCGCCTCCAAATAGTTGTATTAAATATCCTCAAAAAGGAATAAGCTTTTAGTAACGAAAACGCCTGGGGTACATTTATGCTTTTTAAAACCCTCATTTATCTGCTTCTGATTATCGTGATTCTGCTTCACCCCGAAGCCACTTTCCAATACGCACATGAGGGTCTGTATCAGTGGGCAGTAAAAATGGTGCCCACGCTCTTCCCGTTTATGATGATCAGTTCCATTATGGTCTACAGTGGCGCTGATATGGAACTTGGACGTATGCTTTCTGTTCCGTTAAAGCGCATCTACCGATACAGCGTATACGGACTGTATGCAATCTTTATGGGCTTTTTCTGCGGATTTCCAATGGGGGCAAAAGTTGTGAGTGAACTTTATGAAAAACAAAAGCTGTCCAAAGCCGAGGCGATTTCGCTGCTTGGCTTTTGCAACAATATCGGTCCCGCATATTTTCTCGGAATCATTATCCCAATCCTTCACGCGTGCGGATATCACAATACTCTTCCCTTTTTATTTGGAATGTACGGAATTCCCGCCGTATATGGAATTGTTTTAAGCCGCCGTTTCGCCAAAGAAAAACCGCATATCATTTCCGGTAAGATAATGCAGCCCCGCGAACCGCGCAAACCACTTTCACTCACAGACTGCTTAAAAAGAGCATGTACAGAAAATACCCAGTCGCTGATCATGCTTGGCGGCTATATCACATTTACAAATGTGTTTCGTATCTTTCTGGATTTTTTCAGACTTTCCGACAGTATCAAGCGCGTATTATCAAGCTTTTTGGAAATCATGGGCGGCGTGCAGACCGTTTATACTTCCGCACTCTGTCCCAAGTTAAAAATTCTGTGGATCATGACAGCGCTTAGTTTCAGCGGAATCTCCTGTCTGATGCAAACCAGCAGCTTTCTTGAAAGAGCAAAGCTGCCACTTGCCGCATATATCAAGAACAAAGTTGTGGTCACGATTCTTTCATTCTTTTACTATACCATTATCCTGTATGCCCTATAAATTCAGCAGATTCGAATTTGTCGGCTTATCATACAGATTCATAACCTGAAACAAAAGCGTATCCTTTTTTCCGTATCCAATATTGACCGTAACAGTCATTGTGTTTTCTCCTTTATTCCACGGCCGGAGTGGCGACCATGTCAGTCCGTTGTCCGTTGAAAACGCATAATATTGCAGTACCGATTCTTCATCAAGCGCATTCAATTCCACTGTCGCATATCTGCTGATATTATTATAATTTAAAAGCTTTGCCTTCAGATAAACGGGAGATGTCGTATCGTCATAGACGCGGTCTTGCGGAACCGGAACAGCAAGCGGCGCGTAGTCACGGTAATCCTGTGAACCATCCTTTTTGACCAGACCAAAATAGCGTGCCACTGCCGTCGCATCGCATACGCCAAACTCCCGAAGCTTATCCACAGACTGTATATTTGCGCAGTCGTTGATATTATCTACATGACAATGCTCCACAATGATACCCGGAATATCCCGCAAAGAACACTGTTTGATAATTCCGTAATAATCCGTTCCTTTCGAGCCGATTCTTGTCTTGATTCCTCTGTTGAAAAGGCCCATCACTTGTTCAAACTGCATCAGAAACTCATTTGCGGCGCTGTATCCTCTGCTGTACAACGTTCCTGTCGAGGGAATCCAGACTTCACTCCCGTACAATGCGTGGGATAACGACATATTGAAATGAAGTGAAAACAGAAAATCGGCATTCACACTTTTCGCAAATTCCGCTCTTTCGTCCAACCCCATATCGATATCATCGGTATGCGTGAGATAGACCTCCACATTCTCATACGTTTCCAATTCTTCCTTCATATACAACGCCACCTGCATCGTATAAAACTTTTCCGCAATCGGCAGATAATCGGTTCCCAAATTATTACCGCCATGCCCGGGATCAATGACAACGACCACCGGCTTTGCGGCATGTACCGTTTCCCCTTGAACGGAAAATGCGTCAACCGCTGTTATAAACAATGCAATACTCAATATCAATGCAACAATTTTTTTCATAATTCTCCTCCCCTACAATAAAAATTCACATAGAAACGAACCCACAGTTTCCTGTGGGTTTCACTTAATTCGTATCAGTTTGCTCCATTCCGGTTTCTTCCTCGATAACCTCAGGCGGAATAAGCGAAGCGCGGTTTGCAGTTACCACCTTGCCGATATCCTGAAGGTCACCAACCAGCTTATTGTAATCCTTCGTGGCATATTCAATCGACTGACTGATAATATTTTCAATGCTTTCAAGCATTCCGTCGGAATACTGCACCATTGAAGAACGCATTCCGTTTGCCTCGATGGTCGCTCTGTCAAGGATCTCCTGTGCCTGCTGCGTGGCAAGCTCCACAATCTCATTTGCCTGCGCATACGCCTGCTGCATAATCTGATGCTCACTGATCAGTTCGCTGGTCTGTACCGCTGCGTTGTCAAGCAGCGCCTGTGCTTTCTCCTTTGCATCATTTAAAATCGCTTCCTTGTTTGAGATGATCTTCTGATAACGCTTAATCTCCTCGGGCGTTGTCATTCTAAGGTCACGAATCATCTCATCAATCTCTGTCTTATTGACAATGATCATATCCGTGGAAAACGGCTTAAATTTGCAATTTTCTATGTACAATTCAAGGTCATCAATTATCTGCTCAATTCTACTGGTCATTTTTATCCTCCATACTGTTTATTTATTTTTATACTTCTCATATACAAGTTTGGCCACAAAATCAGGAACACATGGGGATATGTCACCGCCAAACGATGCCATTTCCTTCACTCCCGACGAGCTTAAATATGCATACTCAAGGCTTGTTGTCAAAAATACCGTGTCAAGCATTCCCTTGGAAAGCAACCGGTTTGTCTGCGCAATTTGCAGTTCATACTCGAAATCCGTGATGGCGCGAAGCCCTCTCACTGAAATATGGATATTTTTCTCCCGTGCATAATCCACCAAAAGTCCGCTAAAGGAATCGACTGTGACATTCGGCAAATCTTTTGTTGCCTCTCTTAATATATTAACACGTTCTTCAACAGAAAACAACGCATTCTTCGCCTTATTATCCAAAACGCTCACAGTAAGGCTGTCAAACATTTTCGACGCGCGCTTTATCACATCAAAATGTCCAAGTGTCATCGGATCAAAGCTTCCGGGGTAAATTGCATCATTCATTGATTTCTAAGCCCTCCTGATAAACATATGTTTGCTTGTTTTATAACATTTTTCTTTTTCAACCGCAAAACCAAGCGCCTCTGCATAGGAAAAATCTGTTTCCAGAGATGCCTCTACTACGATGAGCGTGTCCTCATCCACAAAAGGCGCATCTTTTAACAGCTCAAGCGCTCTCTTATCGTATTCCTGATTATAAGGCGGATCTAAAAATACCACATCTGCCACATCTTTGATGCTTCCGCGTATTGCCGAAAACACGTCCTGTTTTAAAATGACAGCCTTGTCCGTAAAATGGGTATGCTCCACATTATCGCTGATACATGCAATTGCCTTGGGGCTGCTGTCCACAAAATAAGCTTTTCTTGCGCCACGGCTCAATGCCTCAATCCCAATGCCGCCGCTTCCGGAAAAAAGGTCTACAAATATAGCTCCCGATAAATACGGCATCAGCATATTAAACAGTGTTTCCTTGATCCTGTCGGTCGTCGGACGTGTGTCCATGCCGCTTGGCGTCTTTAGTAAAAGGCGTCTTGCGCTCCCCGCGATCACTCTCATAAAAATCCTCCGTTACACCTTAATCTTTGTCCCTTTTCCGTCTCTCTTGCCGAGTTTAATCCGATTGAAACTGATTTTTTTGTCCTTGTACTCAAATTCCTGTTCCTCACCGGATAAATTGCAGCAATAAACATTTTCGATATAGTCCTTTGCGCCCAGCTTCATTCCGCGCACACCGACCGCCGTCTTTTTTAACTCGGAAATCTCGTCCGCATCAATGCGCAGAAAATATCCTTCCGCACTTTGGAAAATCACATGCTGATGCTCGTTCACAATAGAAACGCACACCAATTCGTCGCCCTCGTTCAGCTTAGTCGATGCCACGGTACGCTTTGTCACGTCAAACTCTCCGCCGCTGACAATCTTACACATTGACTGTTTTGTAACAAATAACATCCTGTAAAGATTTAAGTCTGACTGACTTGCGACAAGCGCTACCGTCTCATTTGCAGAATCATAATTGCTGATATTGTCAATCGGAAGCCCCTTGTCCCGAAACTTTCCAAAAGGCATGTCCGCTACTTTTATTGTATGCAGTTGTCCCGTATTTGTAAAGACACAGATTCTGCCTGTATTTTTACATTTTACGACATGCTTAAATTCCGCGTGCGCTGCGTCTTTATTTCGCTCATATGTTGCAAGGTCGATTGTCTTGCAGTAACCGAAACGATCCATAAGGAAAATGATATCCATTTCCTCCATCTTCTTTTCTTCGTAAACCGCCTCCTCAGCGTTTTCGATATGCGTTCTGCGCTTTCTCGAATACTCTTTTTTGAGCGCGTCCAATTCCTGAATAATCACCTGTGCCATCGAATCGCGCCGCTCCAAAATATCCTCATATTTATAAATATTTGCATTCGTTTCCGCGTTCTCTTTCATCAACGCCTCGATTTCCAATCCAATCAGCTTGTACAGACGCATATCCAGAATTGCATTCGCCTGACGCTCCGTAAAGTTCAACTGCTGCGCCATGACGGACGAACTCTTGGAACGGAATTTAATGCCGTCCGTGATGCCGCTTGTCAGACAGTTTTTCACCATATTTCTGTCCTTGGAACCACGCAAAATCTCAATGATCAAGTCAATGATATTGCAGGCGCGGATTAATCCCTCCTGAATCTCACGCCGCTCAAGCTCCTTATTTAACAAGGTCGTATATTTTCTCGTGGCAATCTCAAACTGAAACGCAACATTTCTTGCAATAATGTCTTTTAACCCCATTGTTTCGGGTCTGCCGTCTGCAATCGCAATCATATTTACGCCAAAGGTATCCTCAAGACGCGTTTTTTTGTAAAGGAGATTCTTGAAATTCTCAACGTCCGTATCCTTTTTCAGTTCTATGACAATTCGGATTCCTTCTTTGGAAGACTGATTGGAAATGTCGATAATCTCAGGCGCCTTTTTCTGCTCATAAAGGACAGCAATATCCTGTAAAAACTTACCGATATTCGCGCCGATCATCGTATACGGTATTTCTGTGATCACAAGGTTTAATTTTCCGCCCTTTGTTTTCTCAACCTCCACTGTTCCCCGAAGCTTGATCTTACCGACGCCTGTCTCGTAAATCGACAGCAGCTCGTCTTTGTTGCAGACAATGCCTCCTGTCGGGAAATCCGGTCCCTTGACATACTTCATCAATTCGCGGGTTGTGATGTTTTCGTTCATCATATAGGCTTTGGTGGCATCAATGACCTCTGCCAGATTATGCGGCGGAATGCTTGTCACCATACCTACCGCGATTCCCTCCGAACCGTTCACCAAGAGATTCGGAAAACGGCATGGAAGAACCGTCGGCTCCGTTTCCGTTTCGTCAAAATTTGGAATAAAGTCAACGACATCTTTGTCAAGGTCCGCAAGCATCGCTTCCTGTGAAATCTTTTGCAGTCTTGCCTCGGTATAACGCATCGCAGCGGCTCCATCGCCCTCGATGTTTCCAAAGTTTCCGTGCCCGTCTATCAGCGGAATGCCTTTCTTGAAATCCTGCGTGAGCACCACAAGCGCCTCATAGATAGAACTGTCACCGTGGGGATGATATTTACCCATTGTATCGCCCACAATACGCGCACTCTTTCTGTAGGGTCTGTCATAACGAATCCCAAGCTCATGCATATCGTATAAGGTACGCCTCTGCACCGGCTTTAATCCATCGCGCACATCGGGCAGCGCTCTCGATATAATGACACTCATCGCATAATTGATAAAGGATTTCTGCATGGTGTCGGAATATTCCGTTTTTATAATCTTCTCTTCCATGTATAACAACAACTGCCTTTCTGTATTCTAAATATCCAGTTCTGCATCGGTCGCATGCTCATAGATAAAGCTCTTTCTCGGAAGAACATCAGTTCCCATAAGCATTTCCGTCACTTCCGACGCCATTCGCGCGTCCTCAATCTCAATCTGTTTCAAAATCCGCGTTTCGGGATTTAACGTCGTTTCCCACAACTGCTCGGCGTCCATCTCACCAAGTCCCTTGTAACGCTGCAAGGTAAACGGTCCTTTATGCTTTTGACGATACCTCTCAAGCGCCTTATCATCGTAAAGATATTCCTCTTTTCCCTTTGCGGGCATCGCCTTATATAACGGCGGCATCGCAATATAAATATGTCCCTCATAAATCAGTTCCGGCATAAAACGATAAAATAACGTTAAAAGCAGGTTGCTGATATGCTCACCGTCGACGTCGGCATCCGCCATGATCACAATCTTGTTATACCGAAGCTTTGAAATGTCAAAGTCGTTTCCGTACCCTTCCGAAAAGCCGCAGCCAAAGGCATTGATCATCGTCTTAATCTCTGCGTTTGCAAGCACCTTGTCAATACTTGCCTTCTCTACATTCAAAATCTTTCCTCGTATCGGCAAAATTGCCTGATACATACGATTTCTTGCAGTTTTTGCACTTCCTCCTGCAGAATCGCCCTCCACGATAAAAATTTCGCACTTATTACTGTCCTTAGACTCGCAATTTGCAAGTTTTCCGTTAGAATCAAAGGAAAACTTTTGCTTTGTGAGCAGATTGGTCTTTGCCCGCTCCTCGGATTTTCTGATTTTTGCCGCCTTTTCCGCACAGGAAATCACGTTCTTTAAAATTTCAAGATTTCTGTCAAAATATCGCGGCACCTCGTCACCCGTCACCTTGCTGACAGCCTTCGATGCATCCTGATTGTCAAGCTTCGTCTTTGTCTGTCCCTCAAATCGCGGCTCAGGGTGCTTGATCGATACAACTGCCGTCATACCGTTTCTGACATCCGCACCCGTAAAGTTTACGTCTTTTTCCTTTAAAATATTAAGTTCACGGGCATAATTGTTGATAATCGTCGTAAACATCGTCTTAAAGCCCGTCAGATGCGTTCCGCCCTCCGCATTGTAGATGTTATTGCAGAAACCGAGCACGTTTTCGTGAAACTCATTAATATACTGGAATGCGCATTCTATCGTGATGCCCTCATTGACGCCCGTATAATAAATCACATCATGGATTGCCTCTTTATTTTTATTCAAATCCTTAACATATCCCACAATACCGTCCGGCTCCGAATAGGTGATTTTTTCCGGCGTATCGCCTCTTTTGTCCTCAAAAATAATAGTCAGATTCGGGTTTAGATACGCTGTTTCATGCAGTCTGCTTTTGACCTCATCTGCCTTGAAACGGGTTTTATCAAAAATCTGCGGATCCGGTGTAAAGTTAATAGTCGTACCTGTTTCTCTCGTTTTCCCGATGACAGGCAGCAGTCCGTCAACCAGCTCCACGACGGGATTTCCGTATTCATATTTATCCTGATGGATCAATCCGCCATTCTTGACCGTAACAGTCAGCTGCGTGGAAAGTGCATTTACCACAGACGATCCGACACCGTGCAGACCACCGCTCGTCTTATATGCGCTGTTGTCAAATTTTCCGCCTGAATGAAGCGTCGTAAATATAACGCGCTCCGCGCTGACCCCTTTCTGGTGCATCCCCACGGGGATACCGCGCCCGTTATCCGAAATCGTAGCCGATCCGTCCGCCTCAAGTGTGACGCGGATTTGGCTGCACTCCCCCGCAAGATGCTCGTCCACAGAATTATCTACAATCTCATATATCAAATGATTCAGACCCTTTGTGGAAACGCTTCCGATATACATTCCGGGTCTTTTCCGAACCGCCTCAAGCCCCTCTAAAACGGTAATGCTCGACGCATCATACGTATTGTTCTCCGTCTTTGCCATTTTTAGCAACCATGCCTTTCTATTATCATAAAAATAATAATACCATATAACTTTCCATTATTGCAAATATTTTCTAGATTTTTTTCGAATATACGTTTTTGTTGGTTTTACATAAAAATTTTCTATGCATTTTTTTCAATGCAACCGTTGCAAATGTAAAAAATATGTATACAATAGTAGTTAGAGCGATGTCAAAACCGCAAAATATGACGGTGTAAGCGCTTTCATAAAAATCGAATGAAAAGGAAGGATTTAAAACTATGTATGGATTTGGTACAATGATCGAACAACTGAAGAAGAACCCCAAAACGATTGTCTTCACAGAAGGCTGCGACCCGCGTATTCTTGAGGCTGCATCACGTCTTCTTGCCAGCAGTTTCCTTACTCCTATTCTTGTAGGTAATGAGGAAGATGTTTTAGCGGCTGCCGAAGAAGCAGGCTACAACATCCGTGGCGCTCAGATTATTGACAGTAATCACTATGATCGTTTTGATGAGATGGTAGATAAATTCTGTGAACTCAGAAAAGGAAAGAAAGAAGGCACGCCTGAAGTAGCAAGAAAGATTTTAACACAGCCGAACTACTTTGGCACAATGCTTGTAGCAATGGGCGTTGCAGACGCGCTTCTTGGCGGCGCTACATACTCTACTGCTGATACGGTTCGTCCCGCATTACAGCTTATCAAGACAAAACCCAAAAACAGCATTGTTTCTTCCTGCTTTATTCTTGTACGTCCCGGTGCAACCGGTGAGAACGAAGTTCTTGCCATGAGCGACTGCGCAATCAATATTGACCCTTCTGAGGACGAGCTTGTTGAGATTTGCGGTGAAACAATTGAGTGTGCTAAGATTTTCGGCGTTGACCCGAAGGTTGCATTCTTAAGCTACTCTACACTTGGTTCCGGCAAAGGAGATAAGGTAGAAAAGATGAGAAATGCCGCAAACAAAGCTAAGGAAGAATTCCCTGATACCCCGATCGAAGGCGAATTGCAGTTCGATGCTGCCGTATCTCCGCGTGTAGCTCGTACAAAATGTCCTGACTCTAAGGTTGCAGGTCATGCAAATACTTTCATCTTCCCGGATATCAACTCTGGTAACATGGGTTACAAGATTGCACAGAGAATGGGTAATTTCGAGGCATATGGTCCTATCCTTCTTGGTCTGAATGCTCCGATTAATGACCTTTCCCGTGGATGTAACGCGATTGAGGTTTATTCAATGGCTATCATTACAGCGGCTTTGGTGTAAGATTAGATTAAAAATAAAAAAAGATAACCTGCTCATTTGTGAGTGGGTTATCTTTTTTAGTGTGCTCTCTCATTCTTTGATCCATGACTCTATATTAGAGTTAGATTATAGATATATCAAATAATTATTTTTGCTGTAACATATTTTGGGCGCAATGATATTAATCCCAGTTTATTTCCTCATGAGGGATTGTTCCGTTTTCTTCCCTATCCCTTCGTCCCTCCTCTAGCGCTTGTATCTCATCCGGCTCCGGCGGTACTTCCGGAACAAACTTTACAAGAACCCTATATAATATTTCAATATCATCATCAGGTATCATTTCTATTAATCCGTGTAACATCTCTTTGCTCATGCCTATATGCCTCCTATAATTTTTTATATGCCTGACCTCTTGGAATAATATTATCTATAAAAATAATATCATTTTCCAGCGTAAATAGAACTCTTAAATCACCAACCCGTAAACGATATCCATTTTCTGCACCTTGTAATTTCTTAACATCTCCAAAAGGTATTTTTTCTATTGCATCCTTTAAACGCTTTTTGGTTGACTTATCAACCGAATTTATATATTTAACTGCTTTTTTACTTTCTTGTGTCTAACTGTTCTAAATTGGTTTTCCCATCTTTATGAATAAGCATATTCGCACATGCTAGAGTAAATATTTCTCTATCAAATTCTATACCATATAATTGCTTTGCTTTAATTTCGATAGCTTTTTCAGTATTAATATCCCCGCTTCTTTAATCATATTACACATAGATTTCACAAAAAATGCGCCACTTCCACAAGCCGCGTCTGTTGCCGTGTCTAATTTGATACAACATAACAAGACGGAATTTCTACCCCTTAATAATGTACCCACAAGTGCATTTTGCACACCTCTCATATCGATGCCATATGCACCGTTACAGAGTAAAGTATTCGGCTTTATCGCTGCCTGTGCGTACATATCCATCTCCTACAATCACGCAAGAACCGTCACTAATACGTTACGGTTTCTTTGGTAGTTTGAGATTGAAATTCCCTCCCAGGGTGCTTGCGGCGATGCCAAGACCAACTACCAAAACTGTACTTGCAATCTTTATTGCGCCCCAATTAAACTGTCGTTTCTCCGAGTCTTTTTTATCAACCATCTTGACAGTCTCGGTTTCATGGGTACGGATTTCCGAGTCCTTTTCACTAACAGCTTTGAAAATTTCCATTTCCTGTGCAAGGATGTCCTTGCGTTCCTCAGCTGTTAAATCTGGGTTATCAAGGCACTTACTGAGGTCAGCATGAACCTTTCCGACAAAATCATAAAACTGTTTTCTGCTATCCGCAGAGGTGTCCATATCTTTATCAGCAATGGCGTATACTTGCTTTATACTTTCATCATCGCTGGATATAATGGTTCCAAGTATATCCTTGTATTCCTCCATCGATGATCGGATCAGCTTTGCGAACTCAGGGAACTGCGCTATAACATCCTTTGCAACATCCGGTCGCAACTCACCAAGTTTTGAAGCAATACTCAGGACATCATTCTTAGACAGATTCTTGAAGTCCGTCCTTCGCATCATATCAAGTGCCTGTTTTTCAATCTCTGTATATTCCATAGCCATTGTGGTTCTCCTTTTTATATTTATTGCTGATTCTGCTGCCTTGCCATTACTTCGAGCATATGCCTTCCAATCTTTTCTGGATCATAGTCATTCGCCTGACAGATGAACCACAGACCATCCGGTGTCAGTATGCGACCGTTATTCTTATCGCTTCTGAAATTCCTCGTACTCCGCATTTTTTATTTGCTTCATCTTTATGCCTTTCTTATCGGATGCCGGATCACAGTCTTCAACTTTTCGGGAGCGACCTTCCTTGCATCGCTGAGATAGATTTCATGATGCAGACGCTTATCCGTAATATCAAGGACATACCCCTGGCTCTCCATATACTCATGCATGAGTGCAACGGTGGCAGGCTCATCATCATAGGAACCTATATGCATACACTGAACGCACTCTCCTTCGTCATAGGTTAAAAACTCAACCTTGGAGAAGTCGGTTTTCTTTTTCCTTGTGGCTTCCTCGACCGCCCATGTAAAATCTTCCCTTGTCACGAAATCCGGAAGTCGAATGACAGATATCCATTTGAAGTTCTCCTTGTGCGTATAATCAATGCCGTCCACGTCATCCTGCCACCAAAAGCCCTCAAGCGGCGGAACCACATAATCAAAGTATCCTTCGATCTGATGGTCACCTTTTTTGCTCATCTTGATGGTAAAAGCAACGCCATAAAGTAGACCAATAGCCTGCTTGTATTCTCCCCCCTCGGTATTCGGATCACCCTGTCCACGAACAGCTATATAATTCATGCTCGGCACGGTAACGATACCGGACTTATTCTTCGGCATATAGAACTCTTTGTATTCCTTTTTATAATCAAAAGCCATGAGTTACCTCCTCCACAATTATAAGTATTTCTTGAACGCCTTCTTCATTTTAAGCATGACATCGATTATCCAGTTAAACTGCTCATTCCATTTATTACGACTTTCAAATTCAGCAACTCGCTCAATGATTATTTTACTTGCCTTGCGTTCCGGCAGTTCATGCCATGAAAGTGAAATATTTGTTGTTCTTTCAATATCTTCTTTCTGTTCAAGCAGAGTCCTATACAGTTGTTTACTATCTGGAATGTAAAGAGCGACATTTATTTCTCCTCTGTTTCTGATTTGAGAAACGGAGATATAACACTCTGATGAACCAATAGAATAATTCATCCAATGATCCGTTGACGGTTTCCGCCGTTTAAATTCTTTAGCAAACTTTACATTCTGAAAAGCGTAGTCTTGGAACTCCACCCAATAATCATACCGCTGTTGCTGCGTCTCATTGGCTGATTCGTTCTTCCTGACCTCTTTTGCCCAATCGTTCGGCTTTTCAATGACCTCAAACTTCACGGCAGGCTCGGAAGTACCGATGCGATACAGCTTTATCTCGCAGAGGAAGAATCCGATTTTATCATCGGTGTGATTATTCAGCCATTCGATGGCAGCCTTGTGTTCCTCACGAGCGTGTTTCACTACCCAGATAATCACATCCGCAGATTTGCCGGATGCATAGGTTATTAGCTTACCGAGGTGGTCGTGATTTGTATCCTCCAGTTGATTCTCGATGATGATTTTCCGATCTGTCCCCGTTTCAGACGCGAAGATATCGACATTGAAATCTCCCACGGAGGATTCCGTTTCATCAACGGTAATATCAAGTCCCACTGCATCCGCAAGGAGGGCAATGTTATCATCCTGTGATAGCCACGGAGTAAAGTCCAGAGCTTCGTGTGGCCACACCGTCCGCAAGTCCTTTATTTCTTCAAGTCTGCTCAAATTCACCATTGTCTTACTCCTCCTCGCGCTTCACATAGGTCAGTTCAATATCGTACCCCAGGGATTCCAACATCTGAATGAAAGTCTTATTTACGATATTCTCGCTTTTCTTTATCAGCCGATTCACATAGGACGGAGTGGTTCCAACATCCTCAGCAAGTTTCGCCTGCGTGGTTTCTGTTTCTATGCACTTTACCTTTACATCGACTTCAATATTGTTCTTAAGCATTAACTTCCACCTCGTCTATCTGTTTTGAAATAAATTACATTATTTGTATAATTTATTGTAACATATATCTTGCCATTTTTCAATCCCATAACGAAAAAGACACCCGACCGTAGCCGAGTGTACCATATCTTGTTTCATCTGTGTGCTATTTTTATTATTTCATACATTTTTTATAACAGTCTTTCTGTTCAAATATCCTTAAAAAGGTCTGATTCCCCACAAATCAAACCTTTTCCCAAAATCTCAAATCAACTTCTTCGCACAAGCAATCGCCAACGCCCCCGGTCCGATATGACAGGAAACGCTAAGCGACAAATGATCGATATAAATCGGGTAACCCGGAAATTGCTCCGCAAGTTCCTCCTTTAACAAATTTGCCGCCTCCTCATTCTCCGTATGGGCAATCTGTAAATAAATAGGATTCTCCGGCGAAACGCCTCCAAAACGCTTTTCAATATCGTTTCTTATCGCAGTCATCATGATAGACTTCGCCTGATTCACTGTACGCGCTTTCGCAAACGCGTCCAACTTTTCCCCCTGTATCTGCAAAACAGGTTTCAGCCTCAAAAGCGTTCCGAGCGCTGCCGCTGCCGGTGTCACTCTGCCGCCCTTTTTCAGATAATATAAGGTATCGATCATAATATAAATGCTCGAATTAAATTTATCCGCCTCCAGCATCTCTTTAATCTCACTGCCGCTTTTTCCCGCCTTTACAAGCGCGATCGCGTCAAGCGTTGACTGCCTTTGCGTTACGGAAATCCGCTGGTTATTCACCACATGCACTTTTCCCTCATAATCCTGCGCAAGCATTAACGCCGTCTGGCACGATCCGCTCAATCCGCTCGACATCGGTATATGCACAATCTCATCATAATCTTTCAAAAGCTCGTCCCAAAGATTCAACACAGACTCCGGTGAAGGCTGTGAAGTGGAAATATCCGCATTTGCCGTAAGCTTTTCATAAAACTCCTTCCGGCTCAATGTGATTTCCTCATAATATGTTTCCCCGTCAATCATAAACGGCATCGGCAGAACACGAATTCCAAGTTCCGCCGCCTGTGCCTGTGTAATACCGCTGTTGCTATCCGTAACTACTGCAATCTTCGACATATCTTTCGATCTCCCTATACCACTTTTCATAATTAGATTTATAAGGCAAAAATGCCTCTTTTATCGGAACAAAACGATATCCGATAAGCTACATATATTATAACGATTAGATATTGATAAAGTCAACATCAGATGACATAATATCCTCATAATGCTGCCAAAATGTTTCATGTTCGCTGACAGGCATCTTATTGTTTCCGATATAAGCCGCATAAATTTCCTGTGCGCAGCTTTGTGCCTCCTGCAAAATGTTTGCGTCCTGATAAATATCACCAATCGTAAACTGAAACTGCCCGCTCTGCCTGATGCCAAACAAATCCCCCGGACCTCTAAGCCGCATGTCCTCCGATGAAATGAAAAATCCGTCGTTGGACTTGTTTAACACTTGCAGACGCTCCATAGTGTCATTTTGACCTGTGGCAGTCATAAATATGCAATACGACTGGTGTTGCCCTCTGCCCACACGCCCGCGCAGCTGGTGAAGCTGTGCAAGCCCGAAACGCTCCGCATTTTCCACGAGCATCACAGTAGCGTTCGGCACATTGATTCCTACCTCGATTACCGTCGTCGAAACGAGCACATCAATGTTGTGGTTTGCAAACTCCTCCATAATGAAATTTTTTGCTTTGGATTTCATCTGTCCGTGAAGATAGTCTATCCTAACCGATGACGGCAGCTCCTTTTTCAGCTTTTGTGTATAGTCCATGACATTCTCAAGCACAGGCTGATCACCCATGATCTCATCACTTGCCTCTACCATAGGGCAGATCACATAGACCTGTCTTCCGTTTGCCACTTCTTTTGCGAAAAATTCATATGCTTTTGCGCGATAATCCGTGTTTACCACGCAGTTCTTGATTGGCAGCCTATTTGCCGGCAGTTCGTCCATCACCGAGATATCAAGATCGCCATACAAAATAATTGCAAGCGTCCTTGGAATCGGCGTGGCGCTCATCACAAGAATATGCGGCTGCAAGCCCTTTTGTGCCAATGTTTCGCGCTGTTTCACGCCAAATCTGTGCTGCTCGTCCGTGATGACAAGGCGCAGATCATAAAAATCAACGTCATCTTGCAGCAACGCCTGTGTTCCCACGATGACATTGCATGTGCCAAGCGCAATGCGCTCCTTTGTGCGCCGCTTTTCCTTTGCCGTAAGAGAACCTGTTAAGAGAACAGGCTTAAACGGAAGATTGTATTTTAACGCAAGCTCGGATATCGTTTCAAAATGCTGTGTCGCGAGCACTTCCGTCGGCGCCATAAATGCCGCCTGCGCATGATTCATAACGCACATCAGCATCGCGAGTATCGCCACAATTGTTTTTCCCGAGCCTACATCGCCCTGTACAAGACGATTCATCAAATGGACAGAACACATATCCTCTTCAATCTGCGCCCATACCTTTTTTTGCGCGTTTGTAAGATCATAGGGAAGCGCGTCTATCAAGTCCTTACAGGCATCAATGCGCATCATCGGACAGTCGTTTACTTCGCGTGACGCCATATCTTTTAATACCATGACCGATACAATAAAGAACAAAAACTCCTCAAAAACAAGCCGTTTTCTCGCCGCAAGCATTTCCTCTCTGTTTGCTGGAAAATGAATACCGCTCATTGATGAGCGCCAATCCCCCAACCCGTACTTTTTGAGCAAATCTTCCGGTATATAATCTTCATGAAAATCAAGTGCGTCAATCGCCGTGCGAACCGCTTTTGTGATTGCCGCTATGGTAAGACCTTTTGTGGTAGGATAAATAGGCGAAAGCCTGTGAAGATTTCGCTCAAAATCATGTGGACTTACAATTTTGGGCTGCTCCATCGTCATTTTGTTATTCTTTAAAACAACACGCCCGCGAAAAATACACTGTTTCCCGGGCTGTAAACTGTTTCTGATATAGGGCATATTGAAATACGTGATATCACACGCTCCGCTCGCGTCTTTCACGCGCACGCTTGTGACCGACATATTTTTTCTGATGTGATACGTCTGGGGAGCGCTGATCACCATGCCTCTTATCGCGTACACATGATTTGCTTTCAGCTCCCCTATATTTACAATATCACTCCATTCCTCATAATCCCGCGGATAATGAGTGATTAGGTCATAAACCGTAAAGATATTCAGCTTGCGGTACAGAGCCGCCGTCTTCTCGCCAATACCGCTGACTGCCGTTATCGGATCGTTTAATTGCATAATATTCACTCTTTACTCTGCTGAAACAATATAGGAATAGATCGGCTGACCGCCAAACTGAAGTTCGGCATCACAGTCGCTAAACGCAGACTGAACACGGGCAAGCAATTCCTGTGCCTGCTCCTCCTTGACTTCATCACCATAATATATGCTGATCAGATTATACTCCTCGTTCATCATATTTTGAATCATATCAAAAGCGACCGACTGTAAATCTGTTCCTACGGAAAGAATTCCGCTGTCACCGATGCCCATAAAATCATTTTGGTGAATTTCTTTGTCATCAATTACTGTGTCACGCACCGCATACGTCACCTGTCCGGTTGCCACATTTCCCGCCTCGCGCGTCATCACAGCCTCATTCTCCTCAATGGAGATATCGGGTACATAGTTGACGATTGCCGTGATTCCCTGCGGCACAGTCTTTGTCGGAATCACAATAATGTTTTTGTCCGTCGTAAGCTGTTTTGCCTGATTTGCCGCCAGTATGATATTTTTATTGTTCGGAAAGATGAAAATATTGTCGGCATTGATTTTTTCGATTGCATTCAGCATATCCTCCGTGCTCGGATTCTTTTTATGTATGCTTTGAATAATGTAATCTACACCAAGAGAACGGAATATCTCATTGATTCCGTCGCCGAC
>JAIEDW010000336.1 GCA_029067805.1 Lachnospiraceae bacterium | reverse complement strand
GCATTAGCTTTTTCTTTCCATCGTGCGCTATTAACGCAATATTCATAATACTTACCCCTTCCTTTGTCCTATAAAAATGTATACATCTCTATTCTACATTGTTTTTGCACAAAAATCTATAGAATATTTTTTGATTTTTTAGTATTTTTTTAATATCTTCATTTAATTATTGTATTTTCTGATGCATTGCAATCGAATATTCAGTACGAACCCCATACCGATATACAGACTGACCAGTGAAGTCAATCCATAACTGACAAACGGAAGCGGAACGCCTGTATTCGGAAACAGCCCTGTGGCAACGGCAATGTTGACAAATCCTTGAAAGCCGATTAACGCTGCCATTCCCGATGCAATGCATGTTCCGGCAAGGTCTTTTGCCTTTCTTGCCACACTAAGACATTCAAGTACGATTGCAAACAGTAAAATGACAACGAGGCAGCTCCCCACAAAGCCAAGCTCCTCTCCGATTACCGTAAAGATAAAGTCCGTCTGCGGCTCCGAGATAAAATTTCCGTTTTTCACGGAACTGATCATATTGTTGTTTAACCCTTTTCCCCAAAGCTGCCCTGAACCGATTGCCATCATTGCGTTTGTCTGCTGGTATGCGAGCGTCTGCTGATATTGTTCGGGATAAAGCCACGCCAGAATACGTCCCTGCTGGTAGCTGTTTATGATTTTCTGATCGGGCTGTAAAATTAAAATAAACAGAACAATCGCAATGGGAACGACAACCGCAAGCGTGCCGAGAATCAGTTTGTAACTCAATCCGCCGACATACCACACGGTGCAGAATATTACGAGAATAACAATCGTTGTTGACATATCGGGCTGATCATAGATTAACTTCGCGGGGATTGCCACAATTACAAGCATTGTGATCATATTTCTCAGCGAATTGATTTTTCCGTGGTGTTTCATGATATATTGTGAAATCACCAAAATAAGCATAATCTTTGTGATTTCCGAAGGCTGAAACTGAATACCGCCGATATCCAGCCAGCGTTTTGCATTGTTTACTACTTCGCCAAACTGCGCTACCATTTCCAAAAGTAGCAGGTCAAAGAGATAAATAATCCAGTAAAACCGCAAAAAGAAGGAATAATCAAAAAACGACAGAACAATCATAATAAAGAGTCCCATGATAAAGCCCAAAAGCTGCCTGCTTTGTAAATCAGGACGTGCACTTCCAACCGAAAGGATACCGATTGCTGTTATTGCGATAAGCATCAATATTAATTTAAAATCATAATCCCGTATTCGGTAATTTTTTAACATCATTTTCCTCCGTCGGGGGTTGTACGCGTCAATCTTATGTAGTTGACCAAAAACGTTCGTTTTCCGATTAATTTCGCAAGTCAATAATCGGGATATTTGCATACAATACGGGCGCTTTCATGCCGTTTCTGCTGTTTGCGACTGCCGTTTTTGAAATTTGGATATCCATATTTGACGTATCAATCTTCATGTATTTTGAGATGACGTTTGCAATATCGTTTTTGATCAGCTCCATCATCTCGGGAGAGCAGTTTACCCTATCCGAAATCAACAGGATTTTGAGTCTGTCTTTTGCAATCTGTCTTGAGGTTTTTCGTCTAAAAAAATTCAATATACTCATGCCTGTTCCTCCTGAAGATTTCTTCTGAATAGATTCGAAAATCTTGTCCATAGGGTCACATTTTTGCCAAAATCCATAAAAGGAACTTCTTTTCCCGCTAATCTTTTGCAGATGTTGTAGAATGCCTGGCCTGCCATAGAACCCTTGCCGACAAGCGGTTCTCCCTGATTGGTAGCGATTACTACATTTTCGTCATCGGGAACCACGCCAAGCAGCGGAAGTCCTAAAATATCAAGGACATCATCGACGGTCATCATTTCGCCGCGCCGTATCAGATCGTGACGCAGTCTGTTGATCACAAGATCAATTTTCTTAATCTCGTTTGCCTCCAAAAGACCGATAATGCGGTCCGCATCGCGAATTGCGGAAACTTCGGGTGTTGTTACGACAATCGCGTGGTCCGCACCCGCAATCGCATTTTGAAAACCTTGTTCAATGCCTGCCGGACAGTCGAGAATTATGTAGTCAAACTGTTCCTTTAAACTGTCTATCAGCTTAATCATCTGTCCCGGCGTAATACAATTTTTATCTCTTGTCTGTGCCGCGGGCATTAGGTAAAGCCCTGTATGGCGTTTGTCTTTGATGAGCGCCTGTTTTAACCGGCAGTTTCCCTCAATGACGTCCACAAGATTGTATACAATCCTGTTTTCCAGTCCCATGACAACGTCAAGATTTCTGAGACCGATATCGGCATCGATTAAAACAACACTGTTTCCCATCTCTGCCAGACCTGTTCCGACATTTGCGGATGTGGTGGTCTTGCCCACACCGCCTTTTCCTGATGTGACAACGATTACTTCGCTCATAGGTCCATGCCTCCATTATTTTAATAATGGTTCTCCGGACAACATTAATGCAATTAAAGATTAAAATCGTCCAGCAATTCTTTTGTAATCGATTTCATCAATACCTCTCCGTCACAAGTGTATGCGATCATCGGCGTTGACTTTGGCTTTCGTCCCCAAAAGGTTGTCTTTTCAGGTTGTATTTTCAGACTGAGCGGACCGATTTTTAAAGAGCTCGGATGCATGTCCAGCGCAACAATGAAATGGTTTATGCTTCCGCCCGCTCCCGCATGTAACTCACCCGTAACGCTGCCTAAGATTACAATGTCCTTTGAGGAATAAACACTGCTGCCGGCGCACACATCACCGAGAATGATAATGCTGCGTTCGGTTTCGATGCTCTGCCCGTCACATAAGGAACCTTTGTAAAATTGTCCGCTGTTTTCGTCTTTCTGAAGATTCAGATTGTTTTGTATTCCGAGGAATTTGATATTTTTATCTTCATCTTTGCCCATAAGGCATAGTACCTTGATGCGTGAGTTTTGCGTGATAACGTCAAGAATCTCTCGCTCCTGTTTTTCCGTCAGTTTTCTGCCCTCCAGAGAAACAGCTACCGCTGCGTCCTTGAAAAAATTATCGGCATCTTTGAATTTTGCCGCAATTTCGGTAAGCAGTTCTTCATATGGTATTGAAGAATCCATAATTACCGATATTCCGCTGGAAAAACTTTTTAAAATCACTGAATTCTTCACATTTTCTCCCTTCGTGGATTAGTCACCCTCACCGCTTACCGCATCGGGAAGCTCTGCAGTACCGGTAACAAGCTCATCTTCCTCTGCTAAACCATAGTAATATTTATATACATCCCTTGCAGTCTGTGCCGCGTAATCTGAG
>JAIEDW010000335.1 GCA_029067805.1 Lachnospiraceae bacterium | reverse complement strand
TTGAGAAAGAGGTAACGCGAAGTGGTTTACGATTGCTTTCAGTTTTTTAACGAATTGGATATCTTAAAAATCAGGCTAAATGTGCTGAGTCCTGTGGTGGATCGGTTTGTCATTAGTGAGGCGACAGAAACCTTTTCTGGACTGAAAAAGCCGCTTTACTATGAGGAAAACAAGGAGCTGTTTGCAGAATTTGCGGACAGGATTATTCATGTCGTTGTTGAGGATACGCCCGAGGGTGACACGCATTATCGCGATACCTTTCAGAAAAATGCCGTGACAAGAGGACTAAAAGACTGTACGGATGAGGACATTATTATTTTCAGCGATCTTGACGAGATTCCCAATCCCGATAAAATTCGCGAAATTTTACAACATTTTCAGAAGGATAAAATCTATCACTTTGCACAGCGGTTGTTTTACTGTTATCTGAATATGGAAGAAGTATCGGGAAGTTTGCTCTCCTATGCGGGAGAGTTTGAGGGCGTTGCACACAAGAAATGGATTGGCACAAAAATGCTAAGCTATCAGCTTTTGCGTGAACAAAATTTAATGCTCGGCGAGCTGCGGTTTCCGGAGCGGAAGAAAATCGGTATCCGCGTGGAGGACGGTGGCTGGCATTTTGGATATATGGGTGGACATGGGGAGAAAGATATCCGAAAGCGTGTACAGGAGAAAGTGGTTTCGGCAGCACATCAGGAGTACAATTCAAAACATGTGTTATCAAATGTGACAGACCAGATTAAGGACGGAAAAGATATCTTTGGAAGAAACGCGCAGTTTGTAAGGTGTGAGATTGATGAGAGTTTTCCGAAGTACATCAGGGAGCATCAAAAAGAGTTGGATTTTTTGATTATGCATGAGGAAAAGGCGGCAAACAGAGTATTGCGGCGTACGAAGATGATAATAAAAAACACATGTTATAATATTCTTGTAACAATTAAGAGAGTGGGAAAGAAAGTGTTAAGAAAATGACAACCAATACGCCCAAGGTTTCGATCTGTGCGCCAGCCTACAACAATGCATCTGAGGTGGAACGGCTTTTAAAGTCCATATATGCCCAGAACTATACGGATTTTGAGGTCAATATATCGGACGATTCGACAGATGATGCGATTGAACAGCTTGTGGCGTCCTATCAGAACGAACACGAAAATATAAACTATATACACAATCAAAAACCCTACGGACATATTTTTAACTGGAATGCGGCGATTAAAATGGCACGTGGTGCCTATATCAAGATTATGTTTAGCGACGACTGGTTTACAGACGAGGAGAGTCTTGGTGCATATGTAGCGCTTTTGGACAAGTCGCCGGATGCGATGCTTGCTTTTGCGGGCAGCAGACAGGTTTCGTTGGACAAGGATATGCAGTTTTATGACAGACATGCGACGCCGCAGTTTATCGGAGGGTTGCGCAGAGACTACCGTTTTTTATTCAAGGGAAACGAGATTGGTGCGCCAAGTGCCACGATTTATCGTCGTGGAGAGGAGCTTACGCTGTTTGATGAAAAGAGCAACTGGGCATCGGATATGTATCTCTATTTTGATTTGCTGGCAAAAAGTCCGAAGTTTGTGTTTACCACAAAACCGCTTGTTTCAATCGGTGTGCATGAGCATCAGTATACCGAAAGTTTTTCGCAAAAGGACATGCGTATCTACAACGATTACCGCTATATGTATGAAAAATATAACTTGCGAGAGAGCCGGGCGTGCCGGGAATATTTTACAAAGCAGTTTCTTGTGAAATACGGTAAAGGTATTGGCGAGGCACATAAGCTTGGAATCGAATTATCGATGTATCTGAAAGCTTGTGCTTGCGAATTTTCTGACAGTGTGAGATGTTTTTTGCGGGCGCGATTTGGAAAAAAGTAGTAAGGAGCACTGTTATAACGATGAAAAAAACAGACAATTTTTTTGTAATCCATAATTTTAATACAGTTCCCACACAGCTTCTGGCGTATTGCAACGATTATATCATCTATGATTGCTCGACGGACACAGGGGTCAAAGAGACGCTTAAAAGTGAGGGCTTTTCCGTAAAAAATGTGGAGAATACAGGACATAATATCACTAGTTATTTTTCGTTTTTTGCCGAACATTATGACAATCTTCCTGAAGTGATGTGTCTGCTAAAAGGAAATATGATCGGGCGTCACTGTTCCAAGGAGTTTTTTGATAAGGTGTATGATGAGAAAAGCTTTACTTTTTTGTACGACGAAAAGCAGTATTGGGATAAGTTTTCCAAATATAAAGAAAACGGCGAAAAGAACGAGCTGGGAAGTACCTTTATTGCGCTAGAAAATGTGTATGTAGAGAAAAATGACTCGTGGTATGCGGCATCAGAGAATCACCCCAATCAGTATTTTAATGATGCGGATGATTTGCTGCGATTTATTTATAAAAAGCCTATGATTCCGCAGTATTTTATGTTTGCTTCGGGCGCGTGCTATATTGTTCGCCGCGAACAGATATTGCGCCATAGCAGGGAGTTCTATCTGAATCTGAACAAGCTTATGAATTATGGAATGGAGCCAAGTTTTCCTTCTGAGGCGCATCAGATCGAGCGGATACTGCCGATTATTTTTACCTCGTTCTTAGAGGTGCAGGATTATATGAACGACGAGGCGGCATTTGAGGCAAAGCTGCCGGAGTGCAGCGCTTATATACAATATAAGTACGAAAACAGACCAAGGAAGTTTAAGAAGTTAAGACAGGCGTTGGGATTGATCAAATGAAATCAGAAAAGATAGAGAAGATAGGCAGTGTATGCTTTTGGCTTGCTCTTGTGGTGGAACTGCTTATTGTAATGGTTGATAAAAGTGCATATATAAATCCGATTGAGGGACAGCTTTTTCGGCTTACATTTCTTCTTTGTTGTATAAAGATTGCAGCGACAAAATATTC
>JAIEDW010000334.1 GCA_029067805.1 Lachnospiraceae bacterium | reverse complement strand
GAGAGTGTTTATATTGAACCGACGATCACTTCTATAGGAAGCTATGCGTTCTATAATATGGAATATTTGCGCAATATCAGCATGTCTACAAGCACGTTTGTCAAGGATATGACATGCTTTGACAAAATATGCTATAAGCCAATCTTTCGGATCTCTGACAGCGGGGTAAGCACGGAGATGATAGGAACCATTCCGTACACAAGCCTTGACAGCATTCTTGCGATGGCGCAGTCGAATTACAACGGTGCATGCTATATCCTGGACACGCCCGCAAAAGCGATAGAATTCCAGAACAAAACAAACCCGACAATCACAAACGTGTATTATGCGGGAGAAAAGATACCACGTCTGCCGGACGAGAAAGCGGATCCGGATGAGGCAAAGAATGTACCGTGGTATGACGTTGCGACATACGGAAACGGAAATGTATCAACGCCAATCTGCAGACTTTCGGAGCTGACGCCGTATCCATCGTTGAAAGTTGCGGCGCAGAAAAAATATCAGGGAAGAGCGTGCTATGAAGCATATGCGGCATATATTGAGGATTATACCTTTGCGGCAACATTTAACATTTCAGTGCTAAAAGGGGAACGGGAAATCGGACGCTCTTATAATATGCAGGTTGAGAGAGTGGTTGAACAAACGGACACTGAACTGATGTACGTTCTGACAATCCCGGCGGAATTCCGGTTAGCAGGAAGACAGTTCCGTCTTCTTGCAATCGGAAACGGCGTTGTAAACGTCTATGATGATTTGGATATGGACGACGCGACCATTACATTTGCGACACAGACACCAACTACAGCTTATGCACTGGTGTACAAATAAATTAATGAAAATGCAGGGTACAAGTTACTCTCGGAAATGGAGGATTAATCACTAATGAAAGGTAATGTAATTGTAGGACAGTCAGGCGGACCGACCGCTGCGATCAACTCAAGTTTGGCGGGCGTATACCGTACGGCGATCGACCGTGGAGCGAAAAAAGTTTATGGTATGGTAAACGGCATTCAGGGTCTGATGGAAGAAACGTATGTTGATTTGTCGGAACATATCACAAACGATTTGGACGTGGAACTTTTAAAGAGAACTCCCGCCGCATATCTTGGCTCTTGCCGTTATAAGCTTCCGGATATTCATAAGGATATGTCTGTATATGAGAAAATCTTTGCGATACTGGGCAAACTTGAAATTGAGGCATTGATTTATATCGGTGGAAACGATTCGATGGATACCATTAAAAAGCTTTCCGACTATGCAATTTTGACAGGAAGCAATATCCGTTTTATCGGCTGCCCGAAGACAATCGACAATGACCTTGCATTGACAGACCACACACCCGGTTACGGAAGTGCGGCAAAATATATCGGTACATCGGTAAAGGAAATCGTGCGCGACAGCCTTTGCTTGAAATATGAAAAGGGACTTGTTACCATTATCGAGGTTATGGGAAGAAACGCGGGCTGGCTGACAGGCGCGGCTGCACTTGCAAAGGGAGAGGACTGCATAGGTCCGGATATGATCTATCTTCCCGAAGTTAATTTCGATATCAAGAAGTTTAAGGAAAAAGTAAAGAAACTGTTATCAAAGAAGTATTCGGTTGTTGTTGCCGTATCGGAGGGTATCAAGACTTCAGACGGTAAGTATGTATGTGAGCTTGGAAACAGCGCGGACTTTGTGGATGCATTTGGACATAAGCAGCTTTCCGGTACCGCAAGCTATCTTGCGGGATTTATTGCGGCAGAACTTGGCTGCAAGACAAGATCGATCGAGCTCAGTACTTTACAGCGTGCGGCATCTCACCTTTCATCGAGAGTGGATATTCTCGAGGCATATCAGGTAGGCGGTGCGGCAGTAAAGGCTGCCGATGAAGGGGATACAGGAAAAATGGTTGTCCTTGTTCGTCAGTCAGATGATCCTTACCAGTGCGGCACTGAGGTAAAGGATGTGCATAAGATTGCAAATGACGAAAAGCTTGTGCCGAGAAGCTGGCTCAACAATGAAGGCGATTATGTGACGGAGGAATTTATCACCTATGTGCGTCCGCTCATACAGGGAGATGTGGCGCCGATCATGGTTGACGGTATTCCGCGTCATCTGTACAAGCCCGGTTTATAAAGAAAAAAAGGAGCTGTCGCACGAAAGGGTGAGTGCGGCAGCTCTCGTTATATGGGCATGACCGGTATGTCCGATTGAGGAGGAGAAAAATTGAATCATACTACATCAGCGGAAAACATCATCGAATTAAAGAATATCAGCCGTACGTTTGACGACGGCTTTCGTGTGGTGGAAGACTTTAACCTTACGGTAAAAAGGGGCGAGTTTGTTACTTTTTTGGGACCGTCCGGCTGTGGCAAGACGACGACACTGCGCATGATTGCGGGGTTTGATAAACCGACGGAGGGTGAACTGCTCTTAAACGGTGTGGATATCCGCGATCTGCCGCCCAATAAGCGTCCGATCAATACGGTATTTCAGCGTTATGCGCTGTTTCCGCATTTGAATGTATTTGACAATATTGCGTTCGGATTAAAGTTGAAGAAACGTCCGAAGGTTGAAATTATAAGAAAAGTAAAAAGAGCGCTTGAGATGGTTGATCTTGAGGGCTTTGAGGATCGAACGATCGGTACGCTCTCCGGCGGTCAGCAGCAACGTATCGCGATTGCAAGGGCGCTTGTCAATGAGCCCGAAATTCTTTTGTTAGATGAGCCGTTAGGAGCGCTTGATTTGAAGATGCGAAAGGAAATGCAGCTTGAGTTAAAGAATATGCATCAACGGCTGGGCATTACTTTTATCTATGTGACGCATGACCAGGAGGAAGCGCTGACAATGTCCGACAAAATTGTCGTGATGTCGGAGGGAAAGATTCAGCAGATCGGCACGCCGGAAGATATCTATAACGAGCCGAAAAATGCGTTTGTTGCCGACTTTATCGGGGAGAGCAATATCTTTAGCGGCATCATGACCGGAAAATATAAGGTGCGTTTTTGTGGTGCGGAGTTTGACTGTGTCGATGATGTGGAGCACGGCACCATGATTGACGCTGTGGTACGTCCCGAGGATGTTATCATCACAACGCCGGAGAAAGGAACGATACAAGGAAAAGTAACATCTGTTATTTTTAAAGGGGTGCATTATGAGATCACGGTCCTTTCGGGCAAAAACGAGATTGTGGTGCAGTCGACGAAAAAAGCCGTGACGGGAAGTGACGTCGGCATTCTGATAGAGCCTGAGGGAATACATATCATGATTGCCGAGGATGTGGTAAACCGTATTGAAACAGGCGTAGATAAGAATTATCAGTTACTGTTTTTGGACGGTGCGCTTGCCTGTGATCTGACGGAATTGTTCCCCGGCGCGTCTTTCCAGTCGGATGGACTGCTAATGGACGCGCACGGTGATGTGATCGAGCCGGAAACGATTCGAATTCTTGTGTCGATCAAGCCGGACAGCATCGAGATGAGCGATGACAAGGAGGCGGGACTGCTGCGGGGGCACATTATTAACCTAATCTATAAGGGTGACCATTATAGTTATGTTGTGCGTACCGATGAGGACGAGGACTTTATTGTTGATGATGAGGATCTGTGGAACATGGACGACTACGTGAGCCTTATCATACCGGAGGAGAGCTTTGAATATGCAGTCAAAAAGTAATTGGTTAAAGTTGTCGAAGGCGCAGCTTGCCCTGCCGTATGGGCTGTTTCTGGTATGTTTTGTGCTTGCGCCTTTGATCGTTATTATTTACTATGCGTTTACAAACGGTGAGGGTGTCTTTACGATTGAGAACCTTACGGGCTTTTTTTTGAGTACAAAAACAATTGGTACCCTTGCATACAGTTTCGGCATTGCGATTGTCACGACGAGCGTTTGCCTGCTGCTTGCATATCCGATTGCCTATATCCTTGCAAGAGGTAATTTTAAGCACAAATCCGTGATCTTGATGATCTTTATCATGCCGATGTGGATAAACTTTACGCTGCGTATCACGGCATTAAAGGAAATTTTGACAATTATTGAGGGGAATTTGTCCTTTCACCCGTTTTTGAATACGGTAATTGGCATGACGTATGATTTCCTTCCGTTTATGATACTGCCAATCTATACCACGCTGTTAAAGCTTGATAAGAATCTTTTGGAGGCGGCGTCCGATCTGGGGGCGGATACGGTGCAGACTTTTATGAAAGTAACGCTTCCGCTGTCGGTGCCGGGTATTATAAGCGGTATCTTTATGGTGTTTTTACCATCGATGACAAACTATGTGGTGCTTGACATGCTTTATAACAGCACTTATATTATGGGAAGTCTGATTGGTGCATACTTTAGTGCGTATGATTGGCACGGTGGTTCTATGATTTCACTGATCCTTCTTATTATAATCCTTGTGTTCACGCTATGCACAAACCGCTATGCGGATGAGGACGCGGGAAGCAGCAGGGGAGGTGTGATCAGCCGATGAAAAAGACGATTCAGACCGTATTTATCTTGATCATGGTGACACTTTTGTATCTGCCGATTTTCGTGCTTGCGTTCTACAGTTTTACGGATTCCGCTAATATTGGTGCGATTCACGGATTTTCGCTCCACAACTATGTTACACTTTTCACAAAGCAGGAGCTGCAGGATATGATTATTGGCACACTGACGCTTGCGTTTGGCTCGGCAATCATATCAACTGTTCTCGGAATGCTTGGCGCAGTAGGAGTGCATTATTCCAAGCGTTTTGGCAAGACGTTTATTGGCGCGATGAATCAGGTGCCTGTGGTAAACGCGGAAGTTGTGACGGCATTTTCGCTGTGCATTCTGTTAATCGGCGTGTGTGGAGTGGATAAGAGCAGTTATGTATCACTTCTGATCGGTCATGTTGTGCTGGAAACACCGTTTGTCTATTTGTCGGTCATGCCGAAGTTAAAGCAGATGGACAACAGCTTATATGAGGCAGCGCTCGATCTCGGTGCATCACCGAAGACGGCGATTATGCGCGTTGTGATACCGCAGATTTTTCCGGGGATCGTTTCGGGATTTGCGCTTGCAATCACGCTTTCGCTTGATGATTACTTTATTACCAGCTACACAAAACCGGCAACGTTTGACACGATCAGTACCTATGTCGTTAATGCGACAAAGGGTTCTCAGACTGAGATTAAGACGGCGTTGTGGGCGCTTTCAACGATTATATTTATCGTTGTGGTGTTGTTGGTGATCATGATGAATGTGACAGGAAACAAGAACGCAAGGAGGGCAGGCGAAATTGAGAAGAAAAATGCATAAGAAACTGCTTGCGGCAATCCTTGCTTTCGTGTGTGTATGCACTTTGCAAAACGGAATTACAGTCCATGCAAAGGCGGAAGACGAGATCGTTCTGCGCGTCTGCAACTGGGAGGAATATATCGACCTGGGCGGCTGGGACGAGGAGGAGCGCATCGAGCTTGACAACGGTGTGGAGATTCTAGGGGTAAATCCGCTTTATGACGACTTTGAGGATTGGTATTTCGAAACGTATGGCAAAAAGGTAAGGGTAGAGTATTCCTGCTTTGGCACGAACGAGGATTTGTACAACCAATTAAATCTCGGGGATACATATGACCTTGTCTGCCCATCGGAATACATGATTATGAAGCTGATGGCGGAGGGCAGATTGGAACCGTATTCCGAGGAATTTTACGATAAAAATAACAAGTGTAATTATTATATCAACAATGTGTCGCCGTATATTGACAAAATGATGCGGGAAAATGAGATTAACGGGGAAAGCTGGAGTAAATACGCGGCGGGCTATATGTGGGGAATAACCGGAGTTCTCTACAATCCGGCGGAAGTGACGCAGGATGAGGCTTCTACTTGGAAGGTCTTTGCGAATGAAAAATTCAAAAGACAGGTAGCGTTAAAGGATAATGTGCGCGATTCGTACTTTGCGACGCTCGGCATCTTGAAAGCGGATTTGCTGACAGACAGCGATTTTATCAATGCCCCCGATTATGCAAGCCGTCTTGAGGACGAAATGAATGATATCCATCCGGACACCATCAACGAGGCGCAGGATATCCTGGATTCTCTTATGGGGAATATCTACTCGCTCGAAACGGACAGCGGAAAGGCAGACATGATAACCGGAAAGATACTGGTCGATTATCAGTGGTCGGGAGATGCGGTCTATGCGATGGATCAGGCGGACGAAGATGATTTTACGCTTATGTTTGCGGTGCCGAAAGAGAGTACGAATCTCTGGTTTGACGGCTGGGTCATGCTAAAGAACGGAATTGGCGGTAGTGCGGAGCAAAAACACGCGGCGGAGGCGTTTGTTAATTTTGTGTCAAGGACAGACAGCGCTGTGCGAAATATGTACTATATCGGATACACGTCATCAATTGCGGGAGCAGAAGGCGACACAACTGTGTTTGATTATATGAATTGGTGCTATGGCGCGGAGGACTCGGATACAGACACGATCGAATATCCTGTGGGATATTTTTTCAGCGGGGACGATGCGGACATGGATTATGTTATAACGGCATCGACGGAGCAGATTGGCAGACAGCTCTATGCGCAGTATCCGTCACAGGAGGTCATGCAGAGAACTGTTGTAATGCGCTATTTTGATGAGGACGCGAGTAAATTGATCAACCGTATGTGGATTAACGTCCGCTGCTTTGACATCAAAGATGTTCCAGTCGTCGTGTGGGTCATTGTGTTGTTTGTCATTTTGGCGTTGCTTGGGAAAAGAGCGCTCGGAGGCAAAACAAGATAAAAATAGGTAGGAGATGGGAGAAAAGCGTATGTCAAATATAGATCAGAGCAGAATTAGAAATTTTTGTATTGTGGCGCATATTGATCACGGAAAGTCCACACTTGCGGACCGCATTATCGAAAAAACGGGACTTTTGACAAGTCGTGAGATGCAGGCGCAAGTGCTTGACAATATGGATTTGGAGCGGGAAAGAGGTATCACGATTAAGGCGCAGACTGTTCGCACCGTTTACAAAGCACAGGATGGAAACGAGTATATTTTGAACCTGATTGACACGCCGGGACACGTTGACTTTAACTATGAGGTGAGCCGTTCGCTTGCGGCGTGCGACGGCGCGATTTTGGTGGTGGATGCGGCACAGGGCATTGAGGCACAGACGCTTGCCAATGTCTATCTAGCGCTTGACCATGACTTGGATGTGTTTCCCGTCATTAATAAGATTGATCTTCCGAGTGCACGCCCTGATTGGGTGAAGGATGAAATTGAGAATGTTATCGGCATTGAAGCACAGGATGCACCGCTGATTTCCGCAAAGAACGGCGTAGGCATCGAGGAAGTGCTTGAGGCGATTGTTCATAAAATTCCAGCTCCAAGTGGAAAGCGAGAAAATCCGTTACAGGCGTTGATTTTTGATTCGCTTTACGATTCGTATAAAGGTGTTATCATTTTTTGCCGCGT
>JAIEDW010000333.1 GCA_029067805.1 Lachnospiraceae bacterium | reverse complement strand
ACAGCATTAACATCTGTACCATCCTTGATACGGATATCGTTATCCTTCAGATAACCGCGCATCATTTCCCTCATTGCGTAAGCGTCAAATCCTCCGCCTTGGCTATCTAGCATATTTGTGAGACACTCTAAAAGACACGAAAAAACTAGTAGTTTTTTAGAGGAGGACTAACTATCATGGATCAATCAACTCACGATGTAAGGCGGGCAAACTGGTTTAACATCATAACCGAATGTCAGCAAAGGCCGGTCAATGTTTCGGTGAGACAGTGGCTTGCTGATAATGGTGTTAAAGAAAAAGCTTATTACTACTGGCTGCGTAAGTTCCGCAGGGAGGCCTGTGAACAGATACGGCTTCCTGCGGCTGCGGCGCCTGCTGAAGTATCATTTGCCGAATTCCCAGTCCCGGCGCCGGCAAAATCTGTAACGGCCAGTAACACCGTAGCTGTTATCAGTGCTAACGGTATAACCATTGAAATATCCAACGATATTTCGGAGCCGCTTCTTTGTATGCTTCTTAAGGAGGTGGCACATGCTTGAGGAAGTACCCGGAATCCGCCGGGTTGTGCTGGCTTGTGGAACCGTAGATCTCCGCAAGGGAATTGACGGGCTTGCAATGATCATTGGAGATAAATACAATCAGAACCCATTCGAAAAAGGAACCCTGTTTTTATTCTGTGGCCAGCGTTCCGACCGTATCAAAGGACTCCTGTGGATGGGCACAGGATTTCTGCTCCTGTACAAGCGCTTTGAAGACGGACGGCTTTCATGGCCAAGGACCACGCAGGAAGCAGCGGATCTTACGGAAGAACAATTCCGTTACCTGATGATGGGATTAAATCCGCTGGAACCAAAGATCAAAGAGGTAAACCCCGGAAAAATATACTGACGTTTGTGCAAAACAGAGAAAATTTTTTCTACTTTCCCACCTGAAAATAAACCCTGTACAGGCGGTATACGATTCTGCTGTGGGAGCGTCAGACTGTTTTTACTGTGCCATACAAAGAAAAACCGGACCTTGAAAACCCTATATTTCCAAGTCCTTAAAGAGGGATGTTGCAAAGTGCAAAGCCTGGGCCTGTAGCAGAATGACGGACATGTTTTCTGGCGGAATTGGCTTTTTAACGATATTTCTGCTATACTTGTATTAAAAGAAAGGACAGTTTGTATGTGTCGTAAGTTTACAGCAGATGAACTGAATACCATGGACAATGAAACCAAGAATGATGTCATTTACCAGATGCAGGACCGTCTTGACAGGCTTGAACATGATTATGAAAACCTCATGGAACAGGTCAGGCTTGCCAGCCAGCAGCGTTTCGGACGTCATACGGAGAAACTTGATGAAATCGCAGGACAGATTTCCCTCTTCAACGAAGCGGAAGCGTGCTTTGATGAGCAGGCGCAGGAGCCATCCATTGACGACGTTGTTGATAACGCTTTAAAACCGGCACGCAGGCCAAAGAAAAAGGGACAGCGTGAAGAAGACCTCAGGGACTTTCCGCAGGAAGAGATACCGCATGATGTTCCGGCAGAGAAACTGAATGCCCTGTTTGGCGAAGGGAATTATAAAAGCATGCCGGATGAGGTCTGCTGGCAGCTTCGTTTTGAACCCGCCAGATGGATTGCAGAGAAACACATCATCAAAGTATATGTGGGGACCGATGGCATGCATCAGGATGAATTCCTGCGCGGTGACCATCCGGATACCCTGTACCGCGGCAGTATAGCAACCCCTTCCCTGTTAGCCGGAATCATAAACTCCAAATATGTGAACAGCAGCCCTCTGGACCGTACAGCAAGGGAGTTCCAGACCAATGGATTAAATTTATCCAAACAGACCATGTCAAACTGGGTGGTGTGGTCGGCAGAAAGATTCTTCCCGCCGGTATACGATCTGATGAAAAGAACCCAGCTGCAGGCACATGTAAACCAGTGCGATGAGACGCCCCTGGAAGTGGTCCATGATGACAGGGCTGCGGGGAGTAAAAGCTACATGTGGGTGCATCTCACCGGAGAACTCAGTCCGGTTCCCAGGATCATTGTGTATGAGTATCAGAAGACCAGACACAGTGAACACCCGAAAGAATACTATAAGGACTTCAATGGAGTCCTCATGACGGACGGGCTGGAACAGTACCACAAGCTTGCCAGGGAGCAGGAAGGGCTGGTCAACGCCAACTGTTTTGCCCATGCCAGACGCCATTTCGCCAATGCAATCAAGGCGATGGGCAGTGGGAACGCGGAAGCAGTCAAAGCTTCCGTGGCGTATAAGGCGCTGGTACGGATCGGAGCCATATATGACCTGGAAGGAACCCTTAAAAACCGTTCTCCCAAAGAGCGGCTTAAAGAACGTCAGACTTCTATCAGGCCATTGGTGGAAGAATACTTTGCGTGGATAAAAGATGTCTTCCGGCAGGGTCTGGTCCTTCCGAAAAGTGAAACGGCCAAAGGGCTTGCATACAGCATCAATCAGGAAGAATATCTCAAGGTATTCCTGACAGATGGCGAGGTTCCGATAGACGATTCTGCTTCGGAACGTGCACTCAGAAATTTTACCATTGGCCGCAAGAATTGGATGACCATTAACACAATCCGCGGGGCTCAGGCCAGTGCAGTCATTTACAGCATTACAGAAACAGCGAGGGCAAACGGGTTAAATGTGTATTATTACATCAAGTATCTGCTGGAACAACTGGTAACGCTTATAGATGGGCAGGGAAATATAGAACAATCAGAATTGGAAGCACTCATGCCTTGGTCAAAGAGTTTACCAGGTGATTGTTACAGTAAGCGTCGTAATTAAACGGCGCTTACTTTTATAGAAGGGCGTGGGACTATCCTAAAGTTTGTGTAAACCTTCAAACTGATGTAAGATAAAATTACTCAGTTTGGAGGTTTTATTATGG
>JAIEDW010000332.1 GCA_029067805.1 Lachnospiraceae bacterium | reverse complement strand
CAAGCATTATCACGACAAATAATCCGTTTTTAAAAGGTAATCTTTTCATATATAGCAAACCCCACATTATCTTCTTTCCATATGCGTAAAAATCTCTTTATTCACACCATAAGTCACATCTGCGGTTATCCGGTAGATGCTTGTATACTTCGCGCCGTTTAGCAAAAATCCTGTAATTTCAAAATCATGCAGTCCTGTCAAAGATATCACATTGATGATATTTTCTTCTGCAAACGGCTCTACCCACATCATAATCGGTGTTCCCTCTGCCGCACACAATGCATCATTGGTATGCTCAATTCCTTCTCCTTCACCTGAAAAACTAAGACTCTCATAAGTTCCCATGTTGCCTGGCACCCAAATCGATTTATTGTACTGCTCCGGCTCCCCATCATTATCCAAGTCACACTGGTATCGGTATTGCTTTTCCAAAGGTGATTCTTCTTCGCTGCTTCCGTCGATATTCTCGTGTTCGTCAATCATTTCCTTAAAGTGCAGGCTGTTCTCATATATGTTTTCAGCAAATGCCCTGTACTTCTCCCCTGCGCATTCTGCCAGCCTGATGTCATATTTTTCGGGGAAAAGCGTCAGTTCTGCCGTCTGCGCCTGAACGCCGTCCACATAACGCGCAATGAAAAAACCATTATATATTTTTTTGCTGTAATCGAAAAGTGTACGGCATAGATAATTTTTTCCGTCATAGGTAATGATGGCAAATTCCTCTTGTACCGCATCATAGCTGCTTGTTTTTTGATACGTGCCGTCTTCCTGACCTTTATAAAAAACGTATTCCGTAAAACCTGCCGTACCGCCAAAGTATTCTTCCGCGACAATATCCGTAATGCCGTCATTATCGGCGTCAGTCATTACCATAATGTAATCCCCTGACCACTCCGCCGCAATGACATCACAACGCATTGCAGGATTATCTTTGGCAAGCGCAAAAACCTCATCCTTTGTTAATGTTTTGTCATGCACCAGTTTCTTGAGGGTTTCCAATTCCGTACCATCAAGCATAGCGTTTGCAATTTTTTCTAAAAGCGCTTGCGGTATATATTCCTGGTGTTCCTGATGATAGTCAATTTTATGAAGATAGTCGTCGTTTTCTTCGGGAAGCATTCCGGCGTAGAACAGCTGATATCGCTTTTGTACATTGACAGCATTCTGCTCCCACTCTTTCGTTGTAAAAGCTTCGTCAAACGGCACTTTTTCAGAGCCGCCTTCGTATGACAAAATCTGCATGTGTACGCCCGTTTCCCGCACTTTTGCCACGCATTCACGCTTTTTCACCAAAGCAGTTCCCTCCCATTTCCAAAGCGTTTCCGTGTGGTCAAACTCATTCCATGAAGTTGTTCCATCTGCATTTACCACAGATTCGTTATCATATGCCCAAATTGTTTTTGTTTCCGGATATCGTTTTGTGTCCCATGTACCCTTCGGAAAATCCTTCGGGATTTGCGCCAGCTCATACTCTTTTTGTTCGGCATTCCAAAGGTACATCCCTATATTGGATATAAACATGTCCAAATATCCGTCAAAATTACAGTCTTCAAATACAGGTTCCTCTCTCCATTCTTCATACTCAATATTTTGATATACGGAAGAAAAATATCCATCCTTATATAGCATAATTTGCCGCATTCTGTCTTTCATTGCAGTTTGAATTACAAAAAAAGTCATATCGTCTGCCACATTGAATTTGTTGTAAAGTCGTTCCGGAAAGTCGAACCTGCTGTCGAATCCGCATGTGATGCTTTGCCATTGGACCGCCTGATCATCAAGCAATCCGCCAAAACTGTAGTCCCTTTCTGCTAAAATTTCTTCCACAATATAAACATCACAGCCGTATATTAGTATGTAGCCGGTTTTATAATAAGGCTTTTCATAAGTATACAGATAGCAGCGTTCATCGTCCACAATATACCGTTCACAGAGGGAAATGTCGGGCAGCAAATCCAGTAGTGCGCTGATTAATTCCATGATACCATCATCATATTCCGCATCATAATTTGAAAGCCATATACGCGGCGGAAATGGACCACTTTTGTGATACTCCTCGCTTTTTACGCTCTCCGCTCCAACAAAATCCAAAACAACCGCATCCCCGTCAGGCTCCTGCTGCTCCACAGTCACGCCATCGGGCAGTGTGATTCGGAGATTTCCGTAAAGCAGGACGTTCCCATCCAATTCCGGTTTCGTATCAAGAAGTGTCAGGTTTGCAAAAGATGGTTCCAATAGTTCTTCTGTCGGTTCATTTATAGTCTGCGTTTCTTCTTCGCTTGGCGTACTCATATCCGGCATTGTCGTATTTTCTGTCTGTACATCGTTGCTACAGCCCATTAGCAATACGGCAAACATCATCACAACAAATAATCTGTTTTTCAAAGATATTTTTTTCATATCAGTCATCACATTCCTCTTTTTCTGTATTTTTATTCTGCGGTAGGGTAAGTATAGCGTTCTTGATGGACTCCAACGACTGCATCTGCCGTAATCCGATATAACTGTTTATATTCCGTGCCTTCTATCAAAAATCCCGTAATTTCAAAATTCTCCCATTCTTTTAGCGAAAGGATATTGATCATATTTCTTTTCGCAAACGGCTCCACCCACATCATAACTGCAATTCCCTTTACCGACTCCGCAATCTCATAAAAGGGCTCAATTCCTGCACCCTTGCCTAAAAAGTCAAGGCACACCAAATTTTTCATCCAAACAGACTTATTATACTGTTCCAATGCGTCATCATTGTTCAGGTCACATTGATATTCATAATCCCCTGCAGGCATTTTTTCTTCACTGGCTCCGTCTATGTTTTTTCCTTTATCAATTTTCTCTTTATAAGAAATGGCATTTTCCAAAACATCTTCCGCAAGTTTTTGATACTTGTCCTCTGCGCACTCTGCCAGACGAATATCATATCTTTCGGGGAAAAACGTCAAATCAACCGCTTCTGTCACAATTCCATCCACATAGCACTCAAGACGCATGTTCTTTTTTTCTTTATATTCGCATAGTGTTTGGCACAGATAGTTTTTTCCATCATAGGACAGGACATCAAATTGCCCTGTTCCCAAAAGATGGCTTTGCGTTTTTTGATAGGTACCATCCTTCTGGCCTTTATAGAAAGCACATTCCATAAAGCGCCCATAATTGTTATAATATTCTTCTCCAATCAGATCCATAATGCCGTCATTGTCCACATCTGCCGCAACCATAATGTAATCCCCGTACCGTTTTGCCGCAGCCACAGCACTGCGCATTTCCAAATTGTCTTTGGCAATCGTTAAAACCTCGTCGCTTGTTAATTTTTTGTCATTTTGAAATTCCCTAAGTGTTTCTGCCACTGAATCATGAAGCATGGCTTTTGTGATTTTATCCAAAAGCGCCTGCGGTATGCACTCCTGATACTCTTTATCATAGTCGATTTTGTGCAGGTTTCCGCCTCCTTCTTCGGGAACCATTCCGGCGTAAAATTGCTGATACCGCTTTTGCACCTCAGCGCTGTTTTCATTCCACTCTTCTACTGAAAAGGTTTCATCAAACAGCACCTTTTCGGGATTGTCTTCATATGCCCAAATCCGCGCGCCTTCTTCCCGCACCTCTGCCACACATTCCCGCTTTTTCACCAATGCAGTTCCCTCCCATTTCCAAAGCATTTCCGCATGGTCAAACATATCACAGGAGTTTTCTCCGTCTTCATCTTCCACATATTCCCTTTCATATCCCCAAATGGTCTGTGTTTCCGGATAAAGTACTTTTTGCCCTGGCCACTCTGGAAAGTCCTTTGGTATCTGCGCAGTTTCATACACCTTTTTGTCCTGCTTCCAAAGATAAATCTTGGTTCCTGCTATAAACATATCCTGACAGCCGTCAAAATTGTAATCATCAAGCTCTAAATAATGATATTCCTGTTCATCAAAAGAATACTTCATTATGGGAACAGCAAAATAACCGTCCCGAAACAGGGTAATTTCCTGCGTTAGATATTGATAGGCTGACTGCATTGCCATCAGTGTATAGTCCTTTTCTACTTTGATTTTGCTCAAATCAAAATATGCTCCATTGCTGCCCCTAACATCAATTTGCTGTATTGTATTTTCCCAATGAACCATATCATCAGCCAACAATTTTCCAAAGCTGTAAGCTCTTTCTGACGCGATTTGCTCGACAATACAGACATCATCTTCATATACCATTACATAACCGTTCTTGTATGGCTTGTCGTATGTGAACAGGTAGTGAAGATTATCGCCCAACTTGTCGTAAAAGCGCAGGGTGGTGTCGGGCAGTATGTCAAGCAGAGTGCTTGCAAGCTCCCATTTATCCTCGTATGCTATGCGGTAATGCAACAGCCATATACGCGGCGGGAATGGTCCATCTTCGTTTTTTTCCATACCAATCAGATCAATGACACGCGTGTCATTTTCTGTTTTCTGCTCTTCTATTGTTACACCGTCGGGCAGTGTCATACGGAGTTTTCCGTAAGACAGCGTGTTTCCGTCTAATTGTACTTCCGTGTTAATTGGTGTCAGTTTTGCATTCTCATCCGTATTCTGTACTGCCTGTGTTTCTTCCTGTGTACTTGCGCCTGCGTCCGGCGTTGCCTGATTTTGTGTCCGTGTTCCAAAACTGCAGCTTGTAAGTAATAGTGCAAACACTATTACAATCAATAATTCGTTTTTCAAAAGTAATCTTTTCATAGATAGCAAACCCCACATTATCTTCTTTCCATATGCGTAAAAATCTCTTTATTGACTCCATAAGTCGCTTCTGCGGTGATACGGTAGATGCTTGTATACTCCGCGCCGTTTAGCAAAAATCCTGTGATTTCAAAGTCATGCAGTCCTATCGAAGATATCACATTGACAATATTTTCTTCTCCTAACGGCTCTACCCACATCATAGTCGGCGTTCCCTCTACTGCACGCAATGCATCATCGATATACTCAACTTCTTCTCCTTTGCCATTAAAATGAAATTTCTCATAAGTCCCCATATTGCTCTCCAAAATATATTTATTGTACTGCTCCGCCTCCCCGTCATTATCCAAGTCACACTGGTATCGGTATTGCGTTTCCAAAGGTAATTTTTCTTCGCTGCTTCCGTCGATCTTTATGTGCTTGTCAATCATTTCCTTAAAGGAAAGACTTTTCTCATATATGTTTTCTGCAAATGCCCTGTACTTCTCTCCTGCGCATTCTGTCAGCCTAATGTCATATTTTTCGGCAGAAAACGTCAGTTCTGTCGCCTGCACCTGAACACCATCCACATAATACGCAACGCAAAAACCAATATACTTTTTTTTGCTATCATCATAAAGTGTACGGCATAGATACTTTTTTCCGTCATAGGTAATAATAGCAAATTCTTCTTTTACCGCATCATAACTGCTTGTTTTTTGATACGTGCCGTCTTTTTGACCTTTATAAAAAACGTATTCTGTATATATTCCCGAACCGCCAAAATATTCTTCCGCGACAATATCCATAATGCCGTCATTATCGGCATCTGCCATTACCATAATGTAATCACCCGACCGATCCGCCTCTATTACGTCACAGCGCATTGCAAGATTATCTTTGGCAAGCGTCAAAACCGCATCCTTTGTTAATTCTTTGTCATACACCAGTTCCTTGAGGGTTTCTGACTCCGTACCATCAAGCATGGCGTTTGCAATTTTTTCTAAAAGCGCTTGCGGTATATATTCTTTGTGTTCATGATGATAGTCAATTTTGTGCAGATGGTTGTCATTTTCTTCGGGAAGCATTCCGGCGTAGAACTGCTGATATCGCTTTTGTACATTGACCGTATTCCGCTTCCATTCCTCCGTTGTAAAAATTTCGTCAAACGGCACTTTTTCAGTGCTGCCTTCGTATGACAAAATCTGTATATGTACGCCCGTTTCGCGCACTTTTGTCACGCATTCACGCTTTTTCACCAAAGCAGTTCCCTCCCATTTCCAGAGTATTTCCGTGTTGTCAAACTCCCCCCATGAAGTCGTTCCATCTGCATTTTTCACATCTTCGTATTCAAATGACCAAATTGTCTTTGTTTCCGGATAATGTTTTGTGTTCCATCTATCCTTCTTCGGAAAATCCTTCGGGATTTGCGCCGGCACATACTCTTTTTGTTCAGCATTCCAAAGATACATCCTTGTATTGGATACAACCATGTCCAAATATCCATCAAAATTACAATCTTCAAACACAGGTTCGTCGCCCCATTCTTCATACACAATATTTTGATATATGGTGGAAAAATATCCATCTTGATACAGAAGAATTACCTGCATTCTGTATGGAACTACTGTTTGCGCTACAAAAAAAGCCAAATCACTCTCTGCATTGACTTTACTGTAAATCTGTTCCGGAAAACTGCTCCTGCTGCCAAATGTACATGTGCTTTTTTTCCATTGGACTGCCTCATTGTCAAGCAAATTGCCAAAGCTGTAGTCACTTTCTGCAGAAACTTCTTCCACAATATAAACATCATGATTGTATATTAGGACATATCCGTTTTTATAAGGTTTGTCATAAGTGTACAGATAGCAGTGTTCCTCGCTCGAACGGTACCAGTACCGTTCACAAAGGGAAACGCCAGGCAGCAAATCCAACAGTACACTGATCAATTCCAAAATGCTATCATTATATTCCGCATCATAATTCGCAAGCCATATACGCGGCGGAAACGGTGCGTTTTTTATGGTTTCCGCTCCAATGAAATCCATAACAACCGCGTCCCCGTCAGGCTCCTGCTGCTCCACAGTCACGCCGTCGGGCAGTGTGATACGGAGATTTCCGTAAAGCAGGACATTCCCATCCAATTCCGGCTTCGTCTCAAGAAGTGTCAGATTTGCAAAAGACGGCTCCAAAGGTTCTTCTGTCTGTTCATCCGCAGCCTGCGTTTCTTCCTCACTTGACATACTCATATCCGGCAGTGTTGTATCTTCTGTCTGTACATTGTTGCTACAGCCCGTCAGCAATACGGCAAGCATTATCACGACAAATAATCCGTTTTTAAAAGGTAATCTTTTCATATATAGCAAACCCCACATTATCTTCTTTTGGAACAAGAAACAGATCAAACGTTTGTTCCTGTGCATTCCTCGTCTTTGTATTTTTATTCATTTTACAGGATATGTGCATCAAAGCTGCATCAATCTGGAAAGGGAAATGCATCAT
>JAIEDW010000331.1 GCA_029067805.1 Lachnospiraceae bacterium | reverse complement strand
GTAAATAAGAGGCAGCCCAGTACTTACTTTTCGCAACAGTGCAGATAATGGTAAAAATACTTCCCACAACCAGAATTACTACAAGCAAAAGAGTAAGGACAATTTGATATTTTTTGCGTGCTATGGGCTGTTTCATTATTCCCCCCTTAATATGTCTACTGGTGCAATATCACTATTCGTTTTGCAATCGCTACAGATTTCAATTATCATCCTGACATCCATGTCGATTACCTGTGTCATCCGAAAATTCTCAGTTTGGATGTACCTTATTCCGAATGCGTAAGCTTGCCTCAATATGCATGATCCAATGTCGGGAAAAAGGCATTTGTATCAGCCCTTTGACATCTTTCCCACACCAATAATCTATCAGCCAATAGGCATTTTCATCTTTACTTACAACGCCTAAAGACTTTACGCGTTCTTTATCGGTATCTGTTATCTTTCGCTTTATATCCGCAAAAGAAAGATTTAACAAAATATCGTTTGTGCCGTCTTTTACGGCTGCGGCATATTGATATAACTCGTCTAAATCTAAGGTTTCCGAAAAATCGGCAATTTGCTGTTTTACAAGTTCATTTCCGGTTGTGATAATAGAGGAGCCAATACGATTTTGATAATCTCCCGAGAAGAAAACTTGCTCGTTTTGACAAATAAGGGTATTTGCTACAATATCCTCAATTCGAAAAATGTGCCATATGGAATAGGCAATTGTCTTGCTGTGATAACCGTCAGCATTGATAAAGGGAATCGCATTAAATTCTTCTCTGCTTAGTTCTTCCTTAAATTGATTTAATTCATTGAACAGCTGTTGACGCAATTTCAAAAGCGTTTTCACACCCTCACTAAATTTGTCTTCTTTTTTGATCTGTGTTTGCATCAATTTATTTAATTCTGACCATTCTTTGTTCATCAAGTGTCCTCCGTAATTTCACTGATAAATTTATTTTATCATAAGTGCAGATAAATAGTAATATCAATAATTTCAAGAAAGAGATTAGAATGGTTTTGAATTGTGTTATTATGGAAAGTAGATTATAATTTTAATAGTAAATTGAAATTTATTTATTTTTAGGAGCATATATAATGAAGGAATGCAAAAATTGTTTAAACCTGGAAACCGCCTTTCATGCGGCAAGGCGTGATCCTCATTACAGTTTGCACGATACATACAATCTAATGCGAGAACTGTATGAACAGAAAAAACTGATGTTGTATATGTCAGACTGTTCTTTTGAAGGATTTTTTTCGGAAATTGATTTGGAAAAACAGTTTACGTATAATGTTTATTTAAAGTGTCTTAAATGCAAGAAAATATATCGCTTAGGCGTTTGTATCAGAGGAGTACCTCTTTATGAAATTTTAAACGAGGCGCCGAATAAGAATGATTTCAAGCGCCTGTGTTTAAGAGATAATAAAATTTTTTATGAGGAAAAAACTAGAAAGTCTTCCCAAGGAACAATAAACAAATAATCCCCCTCCGCACCGCAGCCAATGTCATAGATTTCATAATAAATCCCTATACCATCCGAAAACAGGAAAAAGTTCTGCGGGTCATATTTCGCTGTCAGTTCATCATAATTTTCCAGAAAAAACCTTTCCCGACCAATTCCCTCCATATACTTATAAACCGAACCCGTCAGACGTGCAACAGCTTCCTGCGTCGTCATTCCAAGAACGTCTTCCAATGAAACGACCTCACCGCTTGTTCTGTCAAAGGTAATGGGGGACGGCGATACCCAGCTCCGTATTCCACCCGAATTTCCGCCCGCATATCGTCCTACTGTAACATACTTCTCCCCGATATAAACATAAGCATACTTGGTGTATCGATACCAAGCAGATGGCACTTCTCCGTAGTTCTTCTCTTCTTCTGCAAGCATCTGAAAAAATTCCTCCTTTTCCGCCAAAGCCTCTTGGTATGCGTTCTGAAGATAGCGGTTTATTGTTTTGTAACCGGCAATCTTTTCATTAAACTGCGGAAGACGTATTTGGTAAGGATTACGTCCCTCGCCGTCCTCTCCCACAGTATAGTATTCCTCATACTCCAAGTCCTCTGCAAGATACGCTTCATACCCCTGCGTGCTTTCCAGGTTATCAAGGGCGTATAGAACATAGAAATAAATATAATCGTATTCCACATATTCGGCGGACAGCATCACAGGGATTGCCTCCTTGTCCTCCAATCTCCATGCCTTCCCGTCCTCCGTCAGCCCAAACCACAGACAGCCCTCCTGTTTGGAAATATAACAACGGAAAAAGACACCCTGTTGTGTCGCATAGAAATCTAATGTCTTGTTGTGCGTTGCATTCTCACACGAAACAAACCCCTCATAAACAATCTCTTTCTTTTCATTTCGCAAGTCCACCCGATAAATGCTTATTTTGCGTTGTTCCTCTTCTACCCATTCACGAATTCCGTAAAAGTACCCTTTATAAAAACAGCAGTCCGTATATTCCGAAACCGCAAGGGAACGCATTTTGCCATTCTCCGGACAATACCATGTGATTTTTCCCGTTTCTCCGTAAAAGTCACAATAGATTTTCCCTCCATATACAACGATTTCTCCGCAATCCTCAAAATAACACACTTCTTTTGTATTCTGCCCATTCAAATCCATTTGATAGACCGCCATTCCCTCACCCGTTGATTGACTACAATAAATAGAGCCTATATACCGCATTCCTTGATAATTCCCGTCGCTCAGCACATACTGCCTTACATTTTTGACAATCAGCCTCCTTTCCGAACCGTCCTTTTTCATGCGATACAAGGACCCCCCTAGATTGTGGTAAATGCAATACAAGGACCTCTCGAAAGCGCTGAAAAGTTCGTTTTTTTCTTCATCAGTGGAATAAAAGTACACATACTCGGCACTAATCTGCAAACCGTATCCGAGGTCGCACAACTTCTTCATCTCTGTTCCGTCTGCATTCATTCGGTAAATTCCATATTTGTCGCTTTGGTTCACAAAGTAAACCTCGCCGTCCTGTGCGCAGATATCACTCACATGAGCCTTTACCAGACATTGGGGACTGGTGCCATCCTCCTTCACCCGATACAGAAAATAGTGGTCAGACTGACTGGCATAATAATAATAGCCGTCCATATAACAAATCCTGCTTTCGTGTACGTTTGCCCAAGTATTTTCGTCTGCCTCAATCCACCATTCAACTACCTTCGGCGTGCCGTCCGCTCCCCATATAATCAGAAATTGTGCCATAGCGACATTGTGTACGACTCCGCCCTCACCCTTTAGATACTCCGACACCTGTAACGCCTTTTTGCCTTGATATTCCGCCACGCGCAAGTCACAAAATCCGCGGACGTTTTCGCCCACGCTCTGCGCTGTAGCGGGTAACTCCCGTCCCTCTATGTTCTCCGCACGAAAAGAAATTTGCTCATCAAAATAAGGGCAATAGGCAGTGTAACGGTTTTCCTCTGTCTCCTGTATGACTTCAACGTAAAGCCCGTACTCACCGGAATACTCTTCTAAATCGGATGGCAACTGCATCTGCTCTATAGCATGATTTTTGTACTTAAAAACTGCCTTATAGAAATCCCCTGTTGCGCCGACGCCTGTTCCTTGTGACCAAAATACAATCTCCACATTTTCATCGTTATCAATGTCTTCCCAGAACAGGTCAAAATCCCCGTAATAGGGGCACTCCTCCTCACAAAAACCATACGGCTCGTCCTCATTCATGTAAAACCAAAGACCGCCGGAGCCGTAAAAAAGATTTTCCTGTGCATCGATTACATCGACTACTCTGACAAGCATATCGATTTGACCGTTGCCGTCTATGTCGCCTATCCGAAGTCCCGTGAGCGTAAGCTCGCCGTCCTTGAAAAGATTATCGTCAAGCAAAATCTGTAGGTATGCCTCTGCTGTCTGCCTGTCAATTCCCTGTGCTTCTGCTTCCGCATAAAATTTTTCCTCATTTTCTCTACACTGCTCCTCGGCAGAATCGTCTTCTGTCACACTCTGTCCATCTGACTGTGGCAGAGAAATTTCTTTCTCTGACGAAATTGTCAGTGTCATCTCCTCGTCTTTGCTGATATCTTCCGCTTTCCGACATGATGTACACGCAAAACCAATCCCAATACATAACAATAATAGGAATATTCTTTCAACTTTCTCGACGCGTTTTTTCATTACATTTCCTCCTGTGCATATCTTTTCCGATATCCATTTTACAGCGCGTACCCGTCATAGTTGAAACAGAAATGCATCAAAATTGTAACATCTTTCGCCTTTCTACAAATTGATGTATTTAGAAATGCAATAATACGCAAACAGAGTAGGACGTTTCTTGCAAACTTCCTACTCTGATTTCAAGAACATATACCTTAAACCGTTACATCCATTTTTTTATCAACAGATTCGGCTTCCGGCTCAATCGTCTTTGGTTTCCCTTCGCTTGTATACAATTTTACATCCGTATTTTCCACAATCGGAGTCGTTTCTTCCGTCTGCGAATTGTTTTTCAGAACAATCTTTCCCTCTTCACTGATTTCTACGCTGTCTGTTTGATCCAGCTTATTGTTCTCGCGTATTTTTTCTGTGTATTCTTCTGCGTCCTCTTTGCGTTCAATAGCCTGTTCGCGCCGGATATCCTGCTCTCTGCGCTCTTCTTTCAGTTCTTTGCCGATTTCGTTCTGCGCTTTGTCACTGCACTCATGCGCTTTCTCTTGAAAATCCTTGACATACCCCATAGCACGCTCCATTTTTTCGGTATCGCCTTCGAGCTCCGCCTCCTTAAATACACGCATCGGTGTCCGCGTCAGTTTCAAATTTACACTTGCACCAATCAATCCTTGCATACTTCCTGCTTTCATACAAATCCTCCTTATCATTTATTAAACAAATTAAAGTAACTTCAAAAGGGATTTCGACAAGGAAGAAGCGCTGTATTATAAAAATGACATATTCGGTTCAATTCTTGTCATGTACGGTATGAAGGACAATCGACGATTGGAAGCATGATGGAAATATCAAAGACGGCGTCTTTTATTTCAATCTCCATGATTCCATTTTCTTTTTGCACAATTTTATTGACGTTTTTAAGACCGGTTCCCCAATCCTTTGTTCCAAAATCGTTTTGTCCGATATCAGACGCTGTTGCATTTTTTACATTGATAATTAGATTTCTTTTTACGATCTCCGCTTGAACAAAAATGTATCTTTCCTTTGAAACATCTGCGGCTTTTATCGCATTATCAAGAATATTTCCCCATATAATGCACAAATCATATTCATCAATCAAAAGCGGTTTTGCAATATTGACATTGCAATCAAACGTTATCTTTTTTTGTTTGGCTGTTTGTCTTTTTGTATTGACAATCGCATTGACAATGTTGTTTCCCGTCTCGATTTCTTCTTCTCCAATCATTCCGGCATGATAAATTTTTAACAAATAATCTTTCAGCTTATCCCACTCTTCATGCTCTGCAAGCGCCGACAGACTGATGAAATGATTTTTCAAATCATGTTTTACATTGGTCTGTTCCTGATACTGTTCCAGGATTCCCTGATAGCGGCTGATTTCCATTTTATGAAGGTTGTCTATTGTAAGATATCCAATCAGCCTGTTCATGCCAAACAACAGCGATAAACAAATGATCATGCAAAGGGCAGATAAAACAAGAACCTCCAAGTGTGTCAAAACCTCGTTGTAAGTCGTATTCCAATAGTTTACCCCACTACCATCTGAAACCATGACAACGCCCCTTGTAATCCCAAAACTGCACATATCAACAAAAATCAGCAACAGACCAGATGCAGAAAACAGAAGTTTTCCATCTCCATGCAGAAAGTTCCCCTCTGTAAGCTTCGTTTTGCAAAAAAGCAGATACATACAAAC
>JAIEDW010000330.1 GCA_029067805.1 Lachnospiraceae bacterium | reverse complement strand
ATCTGACACTCTACAAGCTTGACAAGATTATGAACGGTGATATCGACGAGATTTTGGACGCATGTATTTCTGCGGATCAGGCGGCGAAACTGGTGCGCATGAACGAAGAAAACGCGTAAAAACGATAAAAAGTTGCACAAATTTTAACTTTATTTTTTGTAAAAACAACAGATTTTTTGGTAAAAATTTAGAATAATATGTTTACCCTATTGAAAAAATGTAATATTTTAAAGTATAATGTAACCGATACACTGCTAAAACAAAATAAAAGGAGAAATACTTATGAAATTGAAACAGAAATTACTAATGTTAGTTATTATTCCCCTTGTAATTATTGGTTTGGGGGTGGCGTTTATCTCATCTTACCTGGCAAGGAACGCTATGGTTCAAAGCACAAGAGGGCAGTTAGCGGTTGCATGCGAAGGGTATAGCGGCGATGTGAATGCTTTTAAGGAGCAGGATATTGACATTACCGTGTTTGTGGGCGATACACGTGCAGTCAGCTCGATTGACGGCGTTATCGGAACAAAGGCATCCGATGAAGTGATCAAGCAGACCTTACAGAATAAACAAATCTATTTTAGTGATAATGCTAACGTAAACGGTCAGCCGTATTACGGATATTATATTCCGACAGAGGGCGGTATGCTCTTTGCGGGAAAACCGCAGGCGGAGGTTCAGGCAAACATAAACTCGCTCATGACCACCATTATGGTTTTTGCTTTGGTAGCAGTTGTGATTGCGGGAATTATAGCGTTTTTCATTTCCGGTAATATTGCAAAGCTGATTATCAATGTAAGCAGGACAGTTCATTCCGTAGCGGATGGTGATCTTACTTGTGAAGTTGAGGATGTTAAGGGCAGGGATGAAGTGATTGCCATGAACAATTCCGTAAAGACGATGATTGGTAATCTGCGAGATGTGCTTTCGAAGACGTTGGATGTCAGTCAGGATGTTTTAAATTCTTCGGAGGATTTGCGTGATACGTCTACTTCGACGCTTCATGCCTGCGAAGAGATCGCAAAAGCGATTGAAGACGTTGCACAGAACAATACAAGTCAGGCGGGAATTGCATCGGATATCACAGCGGGAATCGGTGTCATGCAGGAGAAGACATCTGATATTGTGACCAGTGTCAGCAACATTGAGGGCTGCGCTGCAAGTCTGATTGAGAATTGTAATGACATGCGGGTAAAGATTACCGCAACACAGCAAAACAGCAGTATGATGTCCGAGAGCGTTATCAGCATCAAAGATAAGATTGACGAAACCAATAAGGTTATCGCAAAGATGTCTGAAATTCTTGCGGGCATTGAGGATATTGCGTCACAGACAAAGCTGTTATCGTTAAATGCTTCCATAGAGGCTGCAAGAGCGGGCGAGTTCGGAAAAGGCTTCAGCGTGGTTGCCGACAATATTCGTACATTGTCTGAGAATACAGGTTCCGAGCTTGTCAGCATTAAGGAAATCATTTCCAATATTGTAAGTGACTTTAAGGAGTGTGCGGACAGCATTGATATCGCTGTGAAGAACAATGAGGAAAGCTCAAAGAGTATTACAGAGGTTATCAGTTCCTTTGAAGCAGTGGACAGTGCGATTCAGGATACAACGCATCAGGTAGATCTTATCAGTGCGGCAGTCGGAGAAACCAATCAGCAGTTGTCAAGCTTGTCCGGTGACATTATGACGCTGGGCGAGGTATCCGAGAGCAATGCGGCAGCAAGCCAGCAGGTTAATGCATCGGTTGAGGAACTTACGGCTCTGATGGGTACGGTTGATGACAATACATCGACACTTGCGCATGAGGCAGATACGCTGAAAGAAGCGCTTGCAATCTTTAAGTTGTAAAAAATGCTTGAAAGTGTCCGTTTTGTATGCTATCATAAATGAAGTTATAAAAACAGGAATTTCATAATATCATTTACAGAAATGAAAAGGACAACGGTGTCACAGGTATATAGATGTTTTTTGTGATGCATTTGTCAATAAAGAAGCTTATCCGTCCCGGGGTACATCTGTATTCCGGGACGTTCCTTGTCCGATAAAGCGGCGCATATGTGCGTTGGGTTTGAGGAGGAATGAAAAATGTACAGAAACATTACAATGAAGGAAATTGGTGAGCAGCATATTGGCAAGACATTACAGGTTGCGGGCTGGGTGGAAAATATACGGGATCACGGCGGCGT
>JAIEDW010000033.1 GCA_029067805.1 Lachnospiraceae bacterium | reverse complement strand
AGTGCTACCAAAGCGTCGTAATTTCTCTTATCCATATAAACTTCTTCGAGGAACTTCTCGGCATCGTAATCCGGATACTCGATTTCCTGCTCCTCCATATCGTCAATAATATCGCTTTCAAACAAAGCATTCAGTTTTTCAACGTACTCCGTGTATGAAGTAATATCCGTCAACGTTTTCATAACTGCGTGACCGGGATGCTGCCACTCACCTTTATGCGTCCACTTTACCTTACGAACATTTCTATAATGTGTGCGGCTAATATCGTACTCATAGTCCGACTCTACAATGCCTCGGCCGACAATCAGATGCATACCCTTTTTGGCAAATACAATATCGCCAGGCTTCATGTCATTTGCGAATTGCCAAGTTGCATAAGCCGCATTCTTGTATGACTTTGTGGAATCAAAGGTTTCTTTCATTTTCTGTTTCATTTCATCCTTACTACCGAAAGCTTTCAAATCACCAATAGAATCCCAGCCAATTCCCATAATACCAGTTTCATAAAACTCATCCCAACTAGCAGCACCATCTCCCGGAGAGTATATCCAATAGTGAGTAATTTCTACATCCTCGTCAGCTACCGCAGCACCTTTTGTTTCACGCTGTGCCTGAGCTTCCTTGTCGCGATATTCTTTGTTAACCTCCTCAGAATAACACCACGCTTCAAAGCTTAGTTCTTTAAAATCTTTAATAGTGCTCTCTTCACTCTGAAGATAAATACGCAGTTTTTCAACGATATCAAAATACTTGGAAAACGAAATTTTTGTTTCTATGTCCGGAAGTGTCTGCACCAAATCTACCGGTATCTTCCCTGATTCATAAATATACCATGTATTTCGCTGATCCAAATTCAGAAAAGAATCCGGATCAATCCAGTACATACCCATCGTAATTTTACTGTTGCCATTGCCCTTTTTATTGATGGTCAGATCAAAATATTTCGACAACTTTAATCTATTTTTCAGCGTTGGACTATCTGCATAAGCTAGAGCAGACTCAAACAGATTCCAAAGGTCATCAATATCGCTATCCTCACGGTCTCCAATGAAAGAGTAAAATACAGCATTCCGGTTATTCAGGAAAGGAATACTGTCATACGAGGTTGGTACTGGTGTAACAACACCTAACAACTCGGCTATGGCAGAGATAATCTTCCCCCTATTTACTTCCTTCATAGAGTTCTTATTGAACAAACCAAAAAACGTGAATGGATCTATGTCTACAATTTTATTGCGCCTTTCGAGCATAGGAAGATCAAGTCCGGTGAGCTTATAAATTTCTCGAACTTTAGCGACCAACTTCTGCCGATTCCTTTTGTACTGTAATAACTTGCCAGCCAACTCCTTATAGAAATCTACCCAGTCAAATCGATTTGTACTGTTCATTGCACTACCTCCTTTTATTTATTGAACCAATACAAGCTGTTCTCTATCGGCATCTGTTGTCCATTACGTTCCAGACGTATTTTCAGTATTTCTTTTTTACAAAATTAAAATGTGTTTCTAATTTTCGTATATTAACCTTCAATTTTTTCAATATCTAACTTGTTTTCATTTTATAATACCATATTTCCATTTCCTAATCGTTTCAATTTCCCGCAATTCCAAATACCCTCTCAGTATTCTTCTTCGCATTCTCTATCAGTACATCTTCCGAAACTTTCATATACTTCGCCAACTCTTTTACAACATACACAATATTCTGCGGCACATTTGTTCTGTCCAGTCCTTGCACATTCCTCGGTGTCAGATACGGTGCATCCGTTTCCACCAATATCCGGTCAAGCGGAATGATCGATACTGCCTCCCGCAATTCCTTCGCACGGCGGTCGTCACAGATCCATCCCGTAATCCCAATGGAAAATCCCATCGAAAGATATTGATCCAGCGTTTTCTTATCACCCGTAAAACAATGCACCACAGACTTTGCGCAAATATCGGAATGCTTTTTAAACCGTTTGACAAAATCATCGGCTGCACTGCGCTCATGGAGAAATAGCGGTTTGCCAAGTTTCTCGGCAAGCACAATATGCTTTTCCAAGCATCTTATCTGATTTTCCTTTGTGGAAAACATTCTGTCATAGTCTAAACCGCATTCTCCCACGGCGACAATCTTTTTATTTGCAGTTATCATCTGCTCAATCAGATTAAAGTCCTCCTGTTTTGCCCTGTCCGCATTATGCGGGTGAATTCCCGCCGTACCATACGCATCATGCGTTTTTACAAAGCGATCAATCTTCTGGTTCTCCTTCGGATCCGTCCCCGTTAAAATGCAGCATACTCCGTTATCTTGTGCTTCCTCAATCACTTTTTCCGGTTCCGGAAACTGCTTGCAAAACAGATTTAATCCAATGTCATAATATTTTACCTGCATCTTAATCCCTTTCCGTTCTTACACAGACGGCATTTCCACGATAATTTTCTTCGGGCACTTCTCCTTACATACGCCGCACCCCGTACACTTTGACTGGTCGATATGCGCATTAAAATCCGTTACAGTCACTGCACCCACAGGACACGTCTTGACACACAAACTGCATCCGATACAGCCTGTCTTGCACGCCTTCATTGTGACAGGTCCTTTATCCTTTGAGCTGCATGCAACCGCTACCTTCGAATCATATGGAATAATTTCAATCAAATTCTTCGGGCATGCCGCCACGCATTTTCCGCATGCCTTACATTTTTCCCTGTCAACTTTCGCAATGCCGTTTTCAACATGGATTGCGTCAAACGGGCACGCCTTGACACAGTTACCAAAGCCAAGACAACCATAGTTGCATGACTTTGCGCCGCCGTCAGGAACATACTTTACCATACCGCAGTCCTCGACACCCGTGTATTCATAATTCTGTTGCGTTTTTTCGCAATCACCCGCACATTTTACAAAGGCTGTCATTTTTACAGTTTCCCCTGCTTCAACACCCATAATTTGGGCAATTTGATTTCCTACAGCTTCGCCGCCCACAGGACAGGCATTCACTGCCGCTTCGCCCTTTGCGATTGCCGCCGCAAGTCCCGAACAGCCCGGATATCCGCAGCCTCCGCAGTTATTTCCGGGAAGCACACCAAGCACTGCCTCCTCTCTCTCATCGACTTCTACCTTAAACACAATGCTTGCGATACCAAGGAAGATTCCCAAAATCAAACCAACCGCACCGACCACGATCAAAGCAGTCAAAATTGCTGAAATATTCATACTTATCTTCCTCCTTTACAGTAATCCCGAAAAGCCACAGAACGCAATCGCCATCAGTCCCGCCGTGATCAGTACGATCGGCATACCTTGGAACGATTCCGGAATATCATTATATTCTATCTTTTCCCGTATTCCCGCAAGAATCACAATCGCTATCAAAAAACCAACCGCCGTGAATAATCCGCTCGCAATGCTAAAACCGATACCATAGCTTTTCTGTACGTTTGTAAGCGCGATACCGAGCACAGCACAGTTTGTCGTGATCAGCGGCAGATACACGCCAAGCGCCTGATAGAGCGCGGGCACATATTTTTTCAAGAACATCTCCACAAACTGCACCAATGCCGCAATCACAAGGATAAATACGATTGTCTGCAAATATGTGATATCAAACGTTACAAGCACAAACCGATAGATTACCGCAGTCACACCCGAAGCAATTGTTATAACAAAAATAACCGCTCCGCCCATTCCGACTGCCGTATTTACCTTTTTGGAAACGCCAAGAAACGGACACAGTCCCAAAAACTGGCTCAAAACTACATTGCTCACCAAAGAGGAGCTCACAAGCAAAACCAATAAATTCTTTACTACATCCAGCATTTTTTACTCCTCCTTTCCATTCTGAGCAGACTTCGCCGCATCCGCCACAGAACCCGACGGCGCGTTGACATCCACAAAACGGTGTGCGCAACCGCTATCCTCACAGGACGCACAGTCAAAGCTGCACCCTGACTGTATCTTATCCGCATTCTGTCCCTTTTCCTGCATTTTCCGTTTTACTCTGTTTTGCAATGCCGTAAGCGCTGCCAGAACGAAAAACGCTCCCGGCGCCAGAACAAAAATGCTGATTGGCACATATTCAATCGGCTCACTTCTTCCAATCGCAGACGAAAGGACAGCGAGTACATTATTGATCACAGGCACGCCAAACAGTTCACCCGCACCGAGCAGCTCGCGCACCATGCCGATTGCCGTAAGCGCCACCGTAAAGCCAAGTCCCATTCCAAGTCCGTCAAAAAACGACGGTATCATCGAATTTTTCGACGCAAACGATTCCGCACGTCCCAAAATGATACAGTTTACCACAATCAGAGGAATGTAAATACCAAGCGCCGAGTAAAGGCTTGGGATAAAGCCCTCAAGCAATAATTCCGCCATTGTCACAAACGATGCCACAATTACGATAAATGCAGGAATTCTTACCCTGTTTGGTATCACGTGGCGCAAAATGGATATCAGAACATTACTGAGCACAAGCACTGCCGTCGTCGTAAGCCCCATTCCAAGTCCGTTAATCGCAGACGTTGTAACCGCAAGTGTCGGACACATTCCAAGCATTAGCACAAAAGTCGGGTTTTCTTTCACAAGTCCGTTAAAAAATACATTCATATTTTTATTCTTCATTGAAAGCACCTCCCGTCCAACAGTTTTCTAAAATATGTAAGCCCTGCGTTTACACCGTTTACAATGGCGTTCGTTGTTATTGTCGCTCCACTGATTGCATCAATCTCACTGTCGTTTGTTGCACCGGACTTTGTATAGGTAAATTGTTCTACCTTTTTATTTGCAAACTGCGGCACAAGCACATCTCCTGCTTTCATTCCAAGCCCTGCCGTCTCAGAAATGCTGAGAATAGAGATACCATTTAATGTGCCGTCAAGTGTCACACCCATCGAGAACTGAATATCACCGCCGTATCCTTCATGGTCCGTAACAGTAATCACATATCCCAAAAGATTCTCCTCACCGTCAAGCACCTGCATCACTTCATCAATATCCACTCCATCAATATTGTTGCTGATTGCGTTTCCATTGATGTCTGTTGTATCTGTCAGAGCCGAAAACGTCTTTGCCTCCGCAAACACATCCGCACACGCCTCCTGTTTCGCTTTTGCCTTCTGCTGCGCAATCGGTTCTTTTGTCACATCATAAACCACGCCCAAAAGCAATCCTGCCACAACCGTTATCGCAAAAAGGATCAGCGCATCTTTTATCATTGCTGATTTTTCGTTCATTTTTATGCACCCTCCTTTTTGATTTTTTTCTTGCCAAACGCTGTAGGTCTTGTAACATTCTCAATCAAAGGAACAAGCAGATTTCCTAAGATAATCGCATAGGAAACGCCCTCTGCCGAAGGTCCAAACAGTCGGAATATCCCTGTCATAACACCTAAAAATATTCCATATAGATATTGTCCCTTTGCCGTAATCGGTCGAGTTACATAATCTGTTGCCATAAAAAATGCACCGAGCATCAGACCGCCGCCCGCAAGCTGCGATACAATGTACTCCGCATCAAAGCCGCGTCCGCTAAAGAGCAGTATAAACACGACAAAGCTTATAATGTATGACGCGGGTACTTTTAAGTCAATCACTTTCATTACCAGAAGAAATATTGCACCGATTAAAATTGCAATCATGCTTGTTTCGCCGATTGTTCCCGCTGTCCGTCCAATCACCATATCCAACACGTTTACACCCTCTCCTGCCTTGATCGCGGCAAGCGGTGTCGCACCGGTATAAGCGTCACAGTCAAAGTTTGTCATAATGGACGTAAATGAAATAAGCAGGAAACAGCGTGCTCCAAGCGCGGGATTCATGAAGTTCTGCCCCAATCCCCCAAAAAGCATTTTTACCACGATAATCGCAAACGCGCCACCGATAACGCCAATCCAGAGCGGCGCCTTAGGGGGCAGATTCAGCGCAAGCAAAAGTCCCGTCACCACTGCCGAAAAGTCAGCGATCGTTACATTCTTTTTCATCCCCCTGTCAAATATGTACTCTGCCAAAACCGTTGTCAGAACAGTCACAAGCACCAGCAAAAGTGCATGAACCCCAAAATTAAATATGCCAAACAAGGTTGCGGGCAAAAGCGCAATCACGACATACAGCATAATACGCGATGTCGTATCCTTCGACCGCACATGCGGATTCGACGATACCTTAAAAATTGCATCCAAGTCATTGTTCACTTTATATCAAACCTCCATTCCTACGATACTTCTTTATCCTTTTTTCCGACTGGCAAGCACATTTTTACGCATGGATTTGATTGCCTGCGTAAGGTGGCGCTTTGCGGGACATACATAACTGCAGCAGCCGCATTCCACGCACTCCATACC
>JAIEDW010000329.1 GCA_029067805.1 Lachnospiraceae bacterium | reverse complement strand
TTTAGGGCATGTAATAATAAGCTCCGGTATTGCATCCTTCATCGACATCTGTTTTTCTGTCTTATATTTACGCACATCAGAAATAATTCCTTTCAGATGTTCCCCAAATTCAATATATAATTGATTTTCATTTTTGGTTTCCCAAATGGTTTGATGTACGGATATTTCATTTTCATATTTTCTGTAAAATTCCTGATAAATATATTCCGTTACATATGGAGTGTAGATAGCATACAGCTTCAAAATACCAAGCAGACTATTATACACCGCAATTTGTCCGGAATATCTTTGCTTTAAACCGTGTTTTTCCGGTTGATATAATCTTTCTTTAGCAATTTCTATATAGTAATCACAAAAATCCTTCCAAAACAAATTATCAATTTCATGCCTCGCCTGTCCGATTTCATAATCATTTAATAGACTTATTGCCTTGCGTGTTGTCTCATTCACTCTTTGCAATATCCATCTGTCTATGGGTAATAATTCCGCTTCGTCATAAGTAATCGGTTTTTCAAAATCTTCTAACTGCATAATTGCGAATTTTGCTGCATTATATAATTTATTGATAAACCTCTTGGAAACTTTTAATTCTTCATCACTAAAAAAGGTATCTGTCCCAAGCTTACTATTTGCCGCCCAATAACGGATTGCATCTGCAGAATGGTTTTCTATCAATGCCATTGGAGAATTGGATGCATTATTCTTTGATTTGCTTATTTTTTCACCTGGTTTTGCAAAAACAAAGCCACTAATCATAATATCCTGCCACGGTATTTCACCGGTATGATATAAGCTTTTTACAATGGAATAGAACGCCCAAGTGCGAATAATGTCATGTGCCTGACACCTCATGCTCATTGGGAAAATCTGATTTGTTCTATCATCTTTTTCCTGATATCGGGCATTTATGAGCGTCGTAACAGAAGATGTCGCCCATGTGTCAAAAACTGCTTCTTCCGGTATAAACGTATTACATCCACAGGTACAAGAATGTATCGGCTGACTTTCCAAAGGGTTTACCGGCAACTGTTCTTCCTCTGCAAAAATCGGCTTTTTGCATTCTTTACAATACCAAACCGGAAATGGAACACCAAAATATCTTTGCCTTGAAATACACCAATCCCATTTTAGATTCTCTACCCATGATATATAACGGTTCTTAAAATGTTCCGGATGCCATTTTATTTGATCGGCTGCTTTTAAAAATTTCTCTTTTTCCGATAATACATCTATATACCATTGCTTTGAAGGTATCAATTCAACATCATTTCCACAGCGTTCATGGATAGCAACCATATGCGTAATTTCTTCTTGCTTTACTAAAAGCCCGTTTTTACGCAAAAGTTCTATGATAGTTTCCCTTGCCTTTTTTACTTTCATTCCCCCAATAAAGAAAACCTCTTCATGAATCGTGCCATCCGGCATAATTATCTTTTTATAGGGAAGCTTATGCTTCTGACACCATTCAATGTCGGTAGAATCGCCAAAGGTTGCGCACATTACGGCGCCCGTTCCTTTCTCTCTCGAAACAGTCTCGTCCGTTAATATTGGAATTTCAAAATCATACAATGGAACGATGGCATTCTTACCAACAAATGATTGATATCTATCGTCCTCTGGATGAACAAAAATACATACACATCCTGCAAGCAATTCGGGTCTGGTAGTTGCTATAAGCAAATTACCCTTTTCTGTGCTAAAATTCAAGTAATTAAATGTTGTTTGACATTCTTTTGTTTCTAATTCTGCCTGTGCAATCGATGTTTGACACTCTGTACACCATAGTACTGGAGATTCCTTTATATATGCTTTATTCATCTTTGCCAGTTCAATAAAGGATTTTTGTGATATTTTTTGTGCTAAATCAGATATTGTCTGATATTGTAAATTCCAATCTACACTAAATCCCAATCGTTTCCATAAGTTTTTAAATTCCTCTTCATAGCTTCCGATTGTATGCATACATTTTGAACGAAATTCACTTCGTGGCAGTGTGTTTGCACGAATTTTCTCATCTCTCTCAACCAAGCGTTCCGTAGGCAAACCATTATCATCAAATCCAAAAGGATAAAAAACATCATATCCCTGCATTCGCTTAAATCTGGCAATCATTTCTGCCTGAGTGTAGGAAAATACATGACCTATGTGAAGTTTTCCGCTTACAGTCGGTGGCGGAGTATCAATAG
>JAIEDW010000328.1 GCA_029067805.1 Lachnospiraceae bacterium | reverse complement strand
ATATTTTATTTCACCTTGCATCTTTTGTCTGCTCTGCTCTGCTCTGCTCTGCTCTGCTCTGCTCTGCTCTGCTCTGCTCTGCTCTTAGCATTTTGTCATTTGTCATTTTCTGTGTCAACCTTTTTTATAATTTTTTTAATTTCTTTTATACTGCCTACATAATTTACATTAATTCTACCATTTATGGACTTTACGGTCAAGAAACACATAATATTGCGATATAAGCTAAGATTATGCTAATTGCATTGTTTGGTTTTCTAATTCTTTAACTGTATCAAGTGATAACTCCGTAGCTTCTGCTATTTCCTCTAGAGACATCTTACCTATTTTTATTAAACGAATTGCTGTCTTTTTTGCCTTATCTTGTGTCGCTTCTCTCGCCGCCTCATTTCTCATATCCTCCATCATTTTACACATAGCAGCCACTCCTTCCTTGTCCTGCTTGAAATATCTCGCTTTTTTAGCAAGCGCCTCATAATTCATATCATCGGGATTCGTGCATGAAAAATCGTGCATCAGCTTTCCGATTTCATCATTGCCCCTATATTTACCATTCACATATAGAATATGCGAACCATCACCAAACAATACTTTTTCTTTCCCGATAGTGACATATCTTTCTACCGGATAGATTGCCTGATTTCCTTTCATCACATCATTTTCTGTAATAAAGATGACATAACTGTCAGAAATATTCTCCGGTTCATCTCCGGGTTTTAATATATGTGCATCTAGCAAACTGCTGTTATGTCTTGCTCTTTTTGCACCTGCTCCTGCATCTGACCTTTGAATTTCCACATCGAATTCTTTATTGGCACTGTCGACCGCATGAACATCTAAAACAACGGAACGCCCCTGCAAATTTTTCATCGACTCCTGTGTCTGAACCGATTTAATCTTAATATCTTCCTGTCCTAAAATAATCCGAAGAATCAGTTCTACACCTTCAAAATTATCTGCAAGGCAGACAGTCATAAAATCATCATCCATATATCGGAGTAATTTCACACGCTCTAAATCTAACAAATGTGTCTGCTCCGTTGTACTCAAAAATATCACCTTCATTTGTCGTTTTTGTTTTATGATTTGGCTTTCATATTGCCCGTATAAGTTGACCTTATTTTATCATTTGGGGATTTTACTGTCAAGGAACACGAAATCTATAGACAAACGCAATTTTTAGCGGACTTGTATTTCCTCCGTAAACCAACTATAATTACAGCAAGATGAATGTGTAACGGGAAAGTAAGAGGCTAAAGATGAAATATATCATTAAACGATTTGAAGAATTGACAACCGTGGAATTATATGAAATTTTAAAATTACGCTCCGAAATCTTTGTGGTGGAGCAAAATTGCGTCTATCAGGATTTAGACAATATTGACTATCAAAGTCTGCATATTTTTTGTGAAGAAAATCAAAATGTTTTGGCCTATTTGAGAATTTATCCAAAGCACGGCGAAACCGATGTTGTCCAAATCGGCAGAGTAGTGACATTAAAACATCGAACGGGCAGTGGAAGCGCTTTAATGGAAAAGGGCATTCAGACAATAAAGGACACAATGAACTATAAAAAAATTTATATTGTGGCACAAAAACAAGCAATCGGATTTTATGAAAAATTTGGGTTTATTGTTACCTCTGGTGATTTTTTGGAAGACGGTATTCCTCATGTTGCTATGGAGTTGGCGCTATAACGGTCTATTCATAAATACCACACGAAAAGAGCGGTTCGCAATGAGCCGCTCCTCTTTTATGTATTTCTCCCCTTTTAATCAACAGCATAGTTTAATTTGACCGTAATCGTCGCTGTCTTGTTTCTTGATCTTGTGTCAAACGCGCCGCCGTAGCTGTATTCGGAATCGGAATTCTGTGCCGTGATTTGGAATACGCCCAAGTTCGCGCTCAAAAGACGGCTCGTGCCGGAATCCGTACCTTCCGCGATGATATCCGCTCTTGCCTTCGCGTTGTCCGTCGCCTGTTCAATCAAGTCTAATTTCAATTCGTCCAATTTTGTATAGTAGTATTCCGGAGAATCCGATTCGAATTCAATGTTGGATTCAATCAGTTTTGTGATATCCCTTGAGATTTCGTCTACTTTGTCTACGTCCTCGGAAGTTACCGTAACAGACTGATACAAGTCATAGCCGTCCAAATGCTCTCCGGTACGTTTTCCATCATCATTGTACTCTGTAACCCACCTCTGCGAAATGGAAATCGAACTAAACGAAAGTTCATCCTCGGAAATTCCGTTCTCCATTAAGTATTCTTTAACAACTTCCGCGCTGTTTTTAATCGACCGATACGCACTCTTTGGCGTCGAACCGTAAGCCGAAAAGCTGCCGCGCCATACGATCAGATCCGACTCAAAATCGCAGCTTGCCGAACCGGTAACGGTAATGCCGCTGCCTCCGGTATACTTTTTGTACTTTACAATGCTGCCGGAAAAAATGCTGACGCAGATAATTGCGGAGATTCCAGCGATAAGCGCAATCACAACCGCAGTAGACAAACCTTTCTTTTCCGGTTTGGTCTGTGATGCATTGTTTTCATTTTGTTCCATAATTGTCCTCCATTCTTACTTGTTCTTTCTTTTTTATCCTTAATAAAATAGGCATAAAATTTTGCTGTTTCCATTATAGCAGATGATATAATGTATGCAAGAATATCCGACAAAATGATGCAAAGATGATGTAAAAACGATAAAAATATGATAAAAACTCAAAATTTTCCATTCCTTTTTATGCACTCTAATTACGCGCAGTCCGAAGAATCCAATCCACCGCCGCCTCAGCATGTGTGGGCAGATTTTTTGGAGCCGCCTCGGTTTGCGCTTCTTCTACGCCCTCATGAAAGATCTGCAAAGCGTATTTCGCTAGCAATTCCGAAACGCGCCCTCTTTCTATCGAATCCTCTGTGCCCAGAACAATAACCACGAGATCATGCTGCGTGTTTCCATCATCCACAGCCAAAGACGTAATCAGACAAGCTCCGGATTTATTGGTCGTTCCGGTTTTTAGTCCTGTAACTTCGGGCAGATTATGCAGAAGCGGGTTCGTATTGCGCACTTCAAGGTCAAGAGATTGCAAGGTGGCAGATTCTAAAGAAGTGATATTTGTAACCTGTGGATAAACTCTCAAAAGGTACGATACCAGCCGAAACATGTCCTCAGCGCTCATGCGGTTCTGACGCTTTGAGGGAATAGGTTCTTCCGTGTAAGAGGGCAGACCGTTGCTGTTGTAAAAAGTCGCTTGAGAAAGCCCTAAGTCCACAGCTTTCCGGTTCATCATTTGTACGAAGGCTTCCTCCGAACCGGCGATCGATTCGGCAAGACACAATGCGCATTCGTTGCTTGATGGAAGAAGGGCTCCCAACAGGAGCTCATGCACGGTGATTTGTGCCCCGGCTTCCAAGGGAATCACCCCATCATCTGACTCCGATAGCGCTTGAACTGCTTCTGAGATTGTGACCTGTTGTTGAAGAGAAAGGTGCCCTGTCGAGATAGCATCCATCGTCAAAAGGCACGTCATAAGCTTGGAAGTGCTGGCTATCGGATAAGACGTATCGGACTGATATCGGTAATAGAGTTCTCCAGTGGTAGCATCTCCTACCAGCACACTGTTGACTCCGTAAAAATAGCCGTCCCGTTCCAAATCGGAAGGGGATATGCAAAACGGAGCCTGTGTGTTGATTTGCAAGTTGCCTGCATCAGATACGGTAATATCCACATCCAGAATCATAGCCAGATCTGCTGCCATCATAAAGCAATCGTAATGACCTGACGGAAGTGTCATAATCAGCGTATAGTATCGTACATCCTGTTCTCCTACCTTAAATTCGTTTCGCCGCAAGGAAATATCCGGATTTTCAAGGTCTTCCCAAGGAGCATTCTCTACTCCTACAGGTGCGTAGGTGCCTCCCGGATTCAAGGCGACGGCATTTTTAGTAATTGCCAAAGAAAAGGATTTCTCTGTGCCATTCAAAGCCACGGCAATATCCCGCAGAGAAAGATAGGAGTTGTTGTCATAACTATAGTCCAGCGTTTTTACCGTGTATGCGGCGCCGGTATCCGTCTGTACCTGACAGGTTCGGGGAATCTCATAACTTGCATCCGCACTGGCAGGCAAGATAAAGCATACCAGGATCACGGACAATATAAAGGAACTTATTTTCTTTAAGGTTGTTTTCATAGTAAATAACATACTCCTTTCTTAGCTTGCGAATTTGTGCCTCTGCACAAATTTGCCATTGAAAAATCTCTGATTTTTCAATTTTTCTCGCACATTTTTTATCGGCTTCTCATCGATTTGGGGCTTGCTGTAACGTGTATATCACAGAAGAATAACCGGAATCTCTTTCCTCGTACAGAATCAAGCTGGAATCTTTTCGGATATAGTATTCCGTTTTTGTGGTAACCGCCTGTCCATCATCGAACTGCCTTGTCAGAATATCTTCTGCCGTTTTATAAATACCACTGCCATCATATTGAGCCTGTAAATCCTCTAAGGAAGGCAGCAGCTGGGCACCACAGGATTTTAAATAGGAAACGGTGGACATTCCAAACGTTTCCGTTACAAGTGCTTCAATGGTTTCCTTGTCTGTTTCACCCGTATAGCCTGCCATACGAAGCCGCTCGGTCAAAAGATCCTCGAAAGCCGCGGCAAACGCCTCATAGGCAGCCTGATTACAGGCATCGTAGCTTTCCGGCAGGATATTACAGTGGAAAGTTCCCTCAGAATTTCCGGTTTGCTCCAAAGTCAGATTGACCTCTATAGTCAAATTTTGCATATAGTCTTCCATCTCTTCCAGGGATATAGAAACTGCTTCTATATCCTGCAGCCAGCTAAGCGCCGTAACTGCGGACTGTTTTGTCATGTCCAGCTTTGCTGTCCAATTTCCGGACAAATCCTTGTCATCCGACGCAAAAAAATGCAGATATGTCAAAAGCGCAGTAAAAGTAATTAAGAATAAAAACAATCCGGATAATACACTATTCTTCAAAATTTTTCTCATTGAAATGCCTCCCTCTTTCTCTGCATCGGCGTGTACACAAAAAGAAAATTGCCCGAGCTGTCAGGCTCAGGCATTATTGATATGAGTTATAGCCACAGCTGCAAGTGCTTGAATAGCCCGCATTCATTTCTCCGCAAAGCGGACATTTCCAACCCTTTGACACCTCCGAGATAGCAATCATTTTCTTTGAATCACCGGAATCATTATTTGCAACAACCGACTCGTCGGAGCCAAAATAATTTTCTTCTTTTACGAACACCGGTTTTTCCGGCATCAGTATTGCAACGATCAATGCAATAAGTCCAAAGAAAAATCCCCACCAAAACCAATTTTCAGTATATCCCTTATTCTGAACGACCTCATTGACCGCCTTTCCCCAAATACATCCAAAAATGATAATGAACAGTAAACGCCATATCATACGCTATTTCCTCCAAATGTTTTTCTATTGATTCCTTCTTTTTCGACCAGTATAGCATAAAATAATAACAACTTCAATTCATACTGTCCCCAATCATCTAAAATCGGTCAAAACGCATGTTACTTATTTATTTGATGCTCTCCCACCATGAACTATACAAAACAGCATCCCATATTGCGTTAGATACGAGTGGTTTCAGAAAAAATCCGATCAGAAAAACGGCTCCAAAAATGATCACAGGTCCATACTTCATGGGAACTGCTTTTTCTCTTTCGGATATTTTAAACGACAGTTTGAAGGAAATCATTTTTGCAATGCCATATCCAAGCGCCGTTCCGAGTGTATTTGTGATCAAGTCGTCAATATCCGTAAAACGGAATGTAAATATCTGCAATATCTCAATGATAGCAGACACAGCTAATCCTGTAAGCGCCATCTTTTTTGCATCACGATACTCGCTCCATATAACGGGCAGGAGAAAACCCAGCGGCATGAACAGGAGAATATTCAATACAGTATTTTTGATATATTCCGCGGGACTGTTCATAATATCTATTAAAGGTATGAGGTTCAGGCTAAAGTCAAGCCGCAGCGTGTACACGGTCGGAAGTCCTGTCACAGAATACACTGCCATGAAATAGACCGCCATGACGAGCGCCATAACAAATTGATAAAAACTGCGCTGTTTAAATATAATATACTGTAATATCATGATTGCGGGAATCAGAAAAACCATTGAGGAAATGCATTCTATTCCCATCGATAATAAGCGAACCATTGCTGCCTCCATAAACCATATTCTCTAAATTATTGTTTTTTGTACCGTGTACAAGTTTAGCATACCCTTGGCTATTAATGTATTAAAATTTGTTTAATATTTTTTAAAGTTTGTTTTTGATATTTTCAATAACATTAAAACCCTAAAATTTTTTGAAAAGTTCTGTTGTCTAATCGTTGCAAAAAAGGAGGAAAAATATATGGAAAAGAAATCAAATATAATGGCATATGCCGGAGGCGCGTTAGGAGCCGTTGTCATAGCTATGCTGATCATTACAGTGATGGCAAATTCCGGCGCAGGCATCGCACATGCTATTTCAAAAATTCCGGTAATTGGAGCGATTGCGGAGATTGTAACTTTTCGGGAGTATGAAAGCTCCGAAAACAATATGGAAGCCAATATCAAAGTTCCCGAAGTCAGTGTGAAAAATGAAGACGGTACTGTGAACGAGGAAACGACCCAAAAGATTAATAAGAGTATTCGGGAATACACGGATGAAATCATTGCACAGTATGAGGCAGATGTCGCAGCGGCAGAAGGCGAGGGGCATATGGATGTCGAATTGGATTACTCTGTAATTACAGATAATGAACATTTGTTCTCAATTCGTTTTGACCGGTTTCTTATCATGGCAAGTGGTTCACAAATGGTAAAAATATACCATATTG
>JAIEDW010000327.1 GCA_029067805.1 Lachnospiraceae bacterium | reverse complement strand
GCGATGGACGCGGGCAATATGTTAAAGCCGATGCTTGCAAGGGGAGAACTGCATTGTATCGGCGCGACGACGCTCGATGAGTACAGGCAGTATATCGAGAAAGACGCGGCGCTTGAGCGACGTTTTCAGCCTGTGATGGTAGATGAGCCCACGGTTGAGGATACGATCAGCATTTTAAGGGGATTAAAGGAGCGCTATGAGGTCTTTCACGGTGTAAAAATCATGGACAACGCGCTTGTAAGTGCAGCAACGCTTTCAAACAGATATATCACGGACCGTTTTCTGCCCGATAAGGCGATCGATCTTGTAGACGAGGCGTGCGCGCTGATAAAAACAGAGCTGGACTCAATGCCTGCAGAGCTTGACGAGCTGCAAAGGCGCATTATGCAGATGGAGATTGAGGTTGCCGCCTTAAAAAAGGAGGAGGACAGACTCAGCGCGGAGCGGCTTGAGGCGCTTCAGGCGGAGCTTGCGGAGCAGAAAGAACGATACGATAACAGAAAGGCACAGTGGGATAATGAGAAGGCATGTGTGGAGAAACTTTCCAAACTGAGAGAGGATATCGAGGATTTAAACAATCAGATACAGATCGCCAAGCGTGAGGGAAATCTTGAGAAGGCGGCGGAATTAAGCTATGGTACACTCCCGCAGCTCAAAAAACAGCTTGAGGAGGAGGAGGCGAGCGCAAATTCGCGACAGATGAGCCTTGTACATGAAAGTGTGTCGGAGGACGAGATTGCAAGGATCATTTCACGCTGGACGGGGATTCCGGTTGCCAAGCTCAACGAGAGTGAACGCAATAAGACGCTTCATCTTGATGAGGAGCTGCACAGGCGGGTTGTCGGACAGGATGAGGGGGTTACAAAAGTGACGGAGGCAATCATTCGCTCGAAAGCGGGCATCAAAGATCCCGAGAAACCGATTGGTTCGTTCCTGTTTTTGGGACCTACGGGTGTTGGAAAAACAGAGCTTGCCAAAGCGCTTGCGTCCTCGCTTTTTGATGATGAGTCCAATATGGTGCGCATTGATATGAGTGAGTATATGGAAAAGCATTCCGTGTCAAGGCTGATCGGAGCGCCTCCCGGATATATCGGTTATGATGAGGGCGGACAGCTTACCGAGGCAGTGCGCAGAAAGCCCTATAGCGTCGTTTTGTTTGACGAGGTAGAGAAAGCACATCCCGATGTGTTTAATATTCTGCTTCAGGTGCTTGATGACGGACGCATTACAGACTCACAGGGGCGCACGGTTGACTTTAAAAATACAATATTAATAATGACTTCTAATATCGGTGCGCATTATCTGCTTGAGGGAATTGACGAGAACGGAAATATCAGTGAACAGGCAAATGAGCTTGTGATGAGTGAGCTGCGTGCGCATTTTCGACCAGAGTTTTTGAACCGTCTTGATGAAACGATTCTGTTTAAACCGCTCACAAAGGACAACATCGGCGGTATTATCGGGCTTATTATGAAAGATTTAAACAGAAGACTTGCAGACAAGGAGCTTTCGATTGCCTTATCTGATCAAGCAAGAGGTTATATTGTAGAGAATGGATATGACCCCGTATATGGCGCAAGACCATTGAAACGTTATATCCAGAAATATGTGGAAACGCTGGCGGCAAAACTCATTCTTGCTGACGAGGTAAAGGTTGATGATACGATATGGATTGATCTGAACGAGGCAGGGGACGAGTTGATTGCACGGGTGAAATAAGATATAAAAATAACACATGCTTTTGAGAGCGTGTGTTATTTTTGCTTTATTATCGCATGTTCCACCAAAAAGTCTTTCCAGATCGGATAGTATTGTGCTCTGATATGTACCTGATCCCATGTATAATCCGATACCAGGGAACCACCCTCGCAAAGGCTGCTCTCATTGATGTCGATATAAAAAATATCCTTTTGGTTTGCAAGCGTAGCGATCAACTCGTTTCTTGCGGAAATATTTTCATTAGTGATACTGCCTCCATCGTTTGACTTCCGCTCGGTAACAAGCAGATTTCCCTGTATAAAGATGAGCGCGTTCGGCTGAAGGCTGCGGATATCCATCACGACATCTTTGTAGTTGTTAAAAAAACTTTCGGGAGTGCCGATGCCGCATTCATTGATGCCGACCATAATATAAATTTTTAAAAATTCTATTTCGGAAAGCACTTCTTTAACAGAGGTTTTTTTGCCATCATAAGTGATTTTTTTCTTGTCATAATCATAGATGGAAAACGAATTTTTACACAAAAACGTCGCATTTTCGATTCCGGCATACTGGCTCATTCCGACCGTGCGTGAGTCTCCGATAAAACATGCGCCTTCAAAATAATCATCATCGGCTGTGGTAAAGCTGTAGGTGCGGATATCGGACGCCTTTGCTTCCACATCCGCAAGTTCAGTTTTGCTCAGACGCGAAGCCATACCGTCAAAAAGCGTTGCGTCATTGTTGATGAAGGAGGAGGTGGCAACCACCTGATCTCCCAAAAAGTCCAACAGATAAGTGCCATCGTGAATTCCCCTCATCGCCGTCGCAAGCGGCGGGTTTGACGGGGAATAGGCGCCTTCGTAGGGATAGTATATTGTATGCCATCGACTGCCAAGCAGACTGAAAGCTACGGCTGACATGACAATCAGCAGAAAGAGTGCGTAATGTTTCTTGTCACTCATAGTTGACCATTCCTTCTTAAAAAATACAAAATGTTAAAATCTAAAGTACATAAACGGGTTGTTGACGCCGATTGCCAAAAGGTAAACGGAGTACCAGAATACGACGAGCAGTATGACAATGCCAAGCGCTTTGTCGCGTATTTTATTCCAAAATATTTTGGGATAGCTGACAGCAAATATAACACTTGTTATCAAAAGCGGAGCGTAGGTGTTCAAAAGCTGCCAAAAATCATTGAACGACGCTGTGCTTTGGGGTGTGAAAAAAGGAAACATTTTGCCTAAATAAATTCCAAGTTCGGAAAAGTCGGTTATCGCAAAGATTACCCAGCTTACCGGTATGTATATCAAGATATACAAGTGTGAAATCAGCCAGGAAACAATGTTCTTACCATTTAGAAATTTGAGCAAAAAGCATTTTTCAACTGCCAAAAGGACAAAGATGAAAAGCCCCCAAATCACAAAATTCCATGAGGCGCCATGCCAAAAGCCGACAAGCAGCCACACGAGAAACAGATTGAATATCGTGCGCAGCGCACCTTTGCGGTTTCCGCCGAGCGGAATATAGACATACTCGCGAAACCATGCGCCGAGCGTCATATGCCATTTGCGCCAGAATTCCGTGACGCTCCTTGACATGTAGGGATAATTAAAATTTTCGGGCATCTGGAAGCCAAGCATTTCGCCCAAACCGATTGCCATCACGGAATATCCGCAAAAATCGAAATAGAGCTGCATCGAGTACGCAGCGGCTCCTAGCCATGCAAGGGGTGTGGAAATGCTTTCAAACCCGATTGTGCATACCTCATTCCAGAGGGTGCCGATGCGGTTTGCGATGATGACCTTGTAGCCAAGACCTATGATAAAGGTTTTCAGTCCGAGATCAATATTTCGCATTGAAACCGTACGCTTTTTCAAGGCATCGGAAATGTTGGAGTAGACAACAATCGGTCCCGCGATCAGCTGTGGGAACATACAGATATATGCGCCAAGGCTTGCAAATGACTTATCTGCCATGACCTTTCCGCGATACACATCAATAATATAGGACACAATCTGAAATGTATAAAAGCTGATTCCAAGCGGAAGACTAACATTTATAGTAAAAAACTGCCAATTAACGCCGCATGTTCTCAAAAGCAGATTGATATTTTCAACTAAAAAATTTGTATATTTAAAAAACAGCAAGAGTCCGAAATTATAGGTAAGCGCAAGCAAAAATAAAAAAAATCGTTCCGCCCTGCCACTTTTGTATTTAGAGATTCCAATACCAAAAAGATAATTGATGAGCGTTGAGGCAAAGATTAAAATCACATAAAGAGGCTCACCGAAGCTGTAAAACACCAAACTGCCCAAAAAGAGAAATGTATTTTTATTATTAGCGGGCACACAATAATATAAAGCCAAAAAAACAGGCAGAAAGACAAAAATAAAAGAAAGACTGCTAAAGACCATGAAGTTTTCCTCCAAAAAAGCAGCATGTTAAGTTTCGCACTGCTGCGAAAAATATTATAACAAAAATCATCATGAAATGCCACTATAATATCTTAATTTGGTATTACGAATTTTAGCACAGAAAAATGTCTTGTTTTGATACTTTTTACCAAAGATATTGCGGGGCATATCCAAATTATGTTATAGTAAACACAAATGTAACTATTCAGTACAGCTCTGCGCACTTGCTGCGCGGAGCGTAAGAAAACGTAAATTATGCCATGCAAAAATCCATCACCGAAGGTGATTTTGCATGGATTTTTGTTCGTAACTGTGAAGGTACTGAACAGTTACACGCAAATTATATTTGCGTTATGAGGAAGTCTGCAGGAACGATGAAAGGAAGAAGTATATTGAAAAAAATAAATAACATATGTAATTGTATATATTTTATTGTAATCATAACAGCTGTAATGGGGACCGTTTTGCTTACCGGTTGCGCAGACAATGCCTCTTTTTCTAAGGGAACGACAAGGATTGTTCTCACGACGGGTTTTGGGAAGGACGAGGTATTTCGGATTGAAAAAAAATCATGTTCGATCGCGGAAGTGATGGTGTATATGAC
>JAIEDW010000326.1 GCA_029067805.1 Lachnospiraceae bacterium | reverse complement strand
TTGCTTATTTGCAGGAAGTGAAAAATGTATCAAAGATTCCCGTCATGATGGGATTCGGTATTCGTACCGCGGCTGACGTAGCGCCGATGAAAGATATCATTGACGGATGTATTGTCGGTTCCTATTTCATTAATTTAATGGAGAAAAACAATTACAGCATAGCGGCGGCAAAAGAATATGTAGAAACCTTTAAAAAAGAATTGAATGCACAATAGAAGTGTCAGCAATGGCTGCCACATCTAATAAAAAGCGCAAGCTCTGCAGCTTGCGCTTTTTGGGCAGGACTAACAATATTCCCGCATATTGATGAAGTTACAGTAAGGCAGTGCATTTTTGGTATATCCGTTTGTATAAATGTGGATATCCTTTTGCTGCTCCCTTTCACATGCTTCGTCGAGTACGTCTGCAAAAAATCGTTTTTCCAGTGTACTGGACTGCTCCCGTTTGGACCGGCGTTTTTCGTCCTCTGAAGAGAGCTTCTTCGGACGCGGTATCACCGTGACCGCTTGAACTTTATAAAGCGCTTCATATCCGTATGCTTCTTTTCCCTCCCTGGAATTCTTTTTAATACAAGGATGTCCCGCGGAGCGTTGCATCCGTTGTTTGTTCTACTTTATATATCGGCAAAAACGAGAAATATTATAGCCTTTTTGAGAAAATTTTAGTAATAATTCACAAAATGAAATTTTTTGAAAAAAGTGTTGACTCCTACGTTGCGTAATAGTTTATATTTACATTATCAAGCGAATGGAGGAAACGACAATGATGACGGTACATGAGGTGAGCAAGCTTGCCGGGGTGAGTATACGCACTCTTCAATATTATGACAAGATCGGTCTTTTGCATCCGACGGGATACACCGATGCAGGTTACAGGCTGTATGACGATACTGACTTGGAACGCCTTCAGCACATATTACTGTTCCGTGAGTTGGAGTTTCCGCTTAAGGACATCAGGGCAATCATAAACAGTCCTGACTTCGACAGGGGCAAGGCGTTAGAGCAGCAGATAGAATTGCTGAAGCTGAAGAAAGAGCATATTGAAAACCTGATGAACTTTGCGCTTGGAATAAAATTGTTAGGAGTGAAGCATATGGATTTTAGAGCTTTTGATAGAAGCAAGCTGGATGAATATTCCAGACAGGCAAAGGAACTTTACGGCAATACGCCGGAGTATAAAGAACTTGAGGAGAGACAGAAAAACCGGACAGAAGAAGAGGATAAGCTTCTGGCGGACAGATTCATGTTATTTTTCAAAGAGGCCGGAGAGATGAAAGATGCGGATCCGGCTTCGCACGAGGCTCAGGATCTTGTGAAAAGGATACAGGATTATATCACGGAGAATTTGTATACCTGTTCTAACAAGATTCTGCGAGGTCTGGGAAAGATGTATTCCGGTGGCGGTGATTTTACGAAGAACATCGATGAATATGGCGGTGAAGGAACTGCAGAGTTCGTTGATAATGCGATTCAAATCTACTGCGACAATGCTGAATAAAAGGCTTGCCATATTTTGAAACTGCAAGAGACAGAGAACAGACATTTTGTCGCTTTTTACAAGATATTAAGT
>JAIEDW010000325.1 GCA_029067805.1 Lachnospiraceae bacterium | reverse complement strand
CAAACGGCTGATAATACCGTTCATCCCTATCAATTATCATAGAAGATCAATATTTACAGACTTTTCTTCATAGGCTCCACTAAGTGCGCTCAATGACAGTTCGCGGAATTTAACGCCTTAAATTTTAGTGTATCTTTCTCATTATTCTACAACACTTTTTCTATAGGGATCCAGATAGTTTAAACTAATTTCATCAAATTTTTGTTCCAAGGCTTCCAATCCCTTTTGCTTTTTATAATTTACTTCATGAATCGTTATCGGAATGAGCCACAAAAATTGTATTATTTTCGAATCGGTTTGATATTTTTCAAATATTGGTCCGTCCAAATAGGGTAATGAAATCAGACCATATTCCAAACTTGAATCTTGATACCAAGGACAACCAAAATTTACCGTATGCCCCAATCCCAAATTTCCTCCTGTCACATGATAATGGGCAATAATCGTAAGCAATTCTATTAAAAAATCATGTTCAAAAGGTGAAAACATATGAATTTCAATCGCGTTTACATCCGAATGATTGGACATCCCACATGTCGCGTATGTCCACATATTTCGTTTACTTCCGGGACTAAATTTCAGAATTTTAAAATCAACAGGTAATTCTTTAATAGGACCTTTGAAAAATTTGTGCTCCGTAAATTCTCCCCAAAATTCATGATAATGTTTTCTTATCTTCTGACTATAATTCAAATTTCCTGTTCATCTCCTTTGCGTATTGGACATTTCGCCAATAAAAATATGGATCAAATTAATCCATATAAATATCTAATTCTCGGAATGATTCTATACATTCATCAATATCATCGAACCATTCCTTTAATTTATCTATTTCATTTCTTGCTAATTTCATTTTACCTTTTGTGAGAATTCTTCTCTTGCATATGTCTTCTGCAAGTTCAATTTGTTCGTTTGTCATTTCATAATAATCTTTCCAATATATTTTTGCATCATTCTCATTATATAAAAATGGCATAATGGTATTCTCAGAGATTTTAATTATCTGCTCTTCTGAAAGATTCGAATGATTAATCTCTTTATCTCCCCAAAAAGCAGCCGAAATAAATGCAACCGTCTTCCCCTTATGATCGATTAACATATATTGTAATGCTTCATTTTGAGCCAAATCAATCGTCTTTGCCTCTGCCCCTTGCAATAGTTCTGACACATGATGTTCCGCATAGTTTTCATACATAGCATCATTCTGAATAACACATATATACCGATCTTCTGCAAATGATATAGTTCCCCTTATCCCTTCCATATTTTGAAAGTTATAATTTAAGCCATCCCATGATTGCTCTGCCGATAGCAAATCGTATTCTCCAACCATAATTGCATGTACTACAGAAGCCAGCACACATTTTTCATAAAGGGATGCATAATTCAAAAAATCAAATACTATGCTCATTCCGTTTTTCTCCTTGTATGATATCTTTTTATCAAAAATTGACAAAATACAACTACTATTACGTCTTAAAATCATTTGGTACAATTTGACAAGCAATGTTAGATTTAACAAACTTCTCAGAAGCGGAATGTAAACGTCAAATCATACGCCTATCCAGATTATAGATTTTCTATCAAACTTTAAAAATTAACTGGATCAAAACTGTAACAATTCAAAGAACAGGAAGTCATAGCTTACAATCGATACAAATCTCTGAGCAACGCGATTCCACTTTTCGTCTTCATACACTTTTCCATAAAGGTTTCGATTTGTTGTTCTTTATATCCATTTTCCAAAGCATTGGCAATATAATCAGCCTCAATCAGTATTTGGTAGTCAAGCGCATCCACGTTTGTAAATGTATGATGATGACCGACAAGGAAAACAACACGCTCTATCTGTTCCTGCGTCATTCCGGAATCTGACAGGAATTTCCTAACCATCGGGATGCCTTCTTTCTCTTGATATTTTCCGTTTGTATTGCCATACTTTGTCCGACACAACGGACAGGCTATATCATGTGTAATAGCAGCTGCTTCAAGTACATACTGCATTTCTCTTTCCAAACCTTCAAGTTCACCAATCATCTTCGCATATGTCCATACCCGAATAAAATGATCAATATCATGAATATTACCTTCAGAAAACGCAATCATCTTTTTCATGATTTCTGATATTGTCATTCGTTTATGATTCCTATAATCGTCAACCATAGTATCCAGAAAGATGGATAACTGCCTGTTCATCTCCGTATAATCAAAAGAAAGCAGTTCTTCTTTTGATTGCACAAAACGATCTGTCTCCCTCTTTATCAGACTGTCTTTCGCATTCTGAATCCCTTTTACAATAATATCATGCGTAAATTCCATGTGCGTCTGTAAGCCATATACATACTTTCCATACCGCACGATTTGTCTTGGACATCCATCACTTTCAGCAAGGACCTTAGATTCGCAAGTTAGTCCAGGCATATCGTTATGCCATGCTCCTGCATAAAAAGCATCCGGCATATGCTTCAAAAACGGATCTGCCTGTCCCTCTGTGGTCAGCCTTGCATAGACAGGACCAATTTCCCGTTCCGGACTGTGCTCAAAGTTCGCTCCCAAAGCCTCTCCAATGAGTTGTGCACCAAGACAAACACCAATGACCACTTTATCTGCATTAATGTACATTTTGATAAATTGTTTTTCCGCAGCGGCATCAAAATAGTCACATTCATCAAGGGTTGTCGCCGGGCACTGTAATCCGCCAAGAATAATGAGAACATCCGAATCCGCATTCTTAGGAAAACTTTCATGTTTCCAGCATTTCGTATAAGAAACCTTATATCCATGCCTATCTGCCCATGCTATGTATTCCCCCGGCTCCACCCAAGGATCGTGTTGGATCATATGGATTTTCATAGTATATTTTCTCCTCCGGTAACTTCAGATTTTCTGTTAATATAGTAGTACAATTACACTCATTTTTTATCACGTTTCATTAAGCGTCATATTATTTTCTTATTAAGCTACTCTTCTTTTCTCTAAACAACCTGCTTTCGATATCATACACTTCTATATTA
>JAIEDW010000324.1 GCA_029067805.1 Lachnospiraceae bacterium | reverse complement strand
CGTTTTTGGCAGTTACAGTCACGGTGCAGGTCACTATCTCAGTGCCCGCAGACGCTGTAATGATGCAGATTCCTTCTGAAACCGCTGTTACCATGCCATCTTCCACGGTAGCAACAGAATCGTTACTGCTTTCCCACGTTACTGTCGCATCGGTTGCATAACTTGGCGTAACAGTTGCTGTTAATTCCACTGTTTCACCCTCTGGCAATGTTACGGTACGCTTGTCTAACGCAATTTCTTCCACTGCAATTTCAATCGTAATATCTGCTTTCAATACCGTTTCTTTTGATTTCAAATTTGGTGTTTGATGTAAAGAATACAGCACATTTCCCTGACAAAATGCACTGCCGTAAATATAGCCATTCGTCGTATCTGCCGTAAACTCCGTACGCTTATCCATATCACTCTCTGTGCTCTCAAGGGCAATACTATAAATAGACGATTTATCATTATAATACAAGCGATTATCTGTCTGAAACAGACCGGAATATGCACCTTGCCAATTACCGCTTCCGTCCCAGACCGGCCATTTACCAATATCACAAATGCTTTCGCCTGTTCCCGTAAGATCAGCCAAAGTGGTTTTATTAATAACGCCCGTTTTCTTTTCGCTATCATAAGTTACATAATAACAGTCTTTCCCCACCAAAACCAAGGGTGCATCACAATCCACCCAAAAAGCATTGTCATAACTTGTATCTGTGGCTTTATAATCTACCACATCACTCCCTTTTGTTACCGACCAGTCATGATGCTCACACTCGTTTACAAAGGCATCATCACTGCGGAACATATTCTGATGACATGCCCTGCCAATCAAATCCCAAGTCGGGTCATCCCAGGTAACATCTACTTGATAATAGTTTCCATTCAGTTTGATCAAATTCCACGCATGGTTCATCGTATCGCTTGTTACCATATAGCAATCAATTCCAACTTGATTGAGAAGGTATTTATACGTAAGGGCATAACCCTGGCAAACCGCCATACGATTAACCAATGTGCCATAAGCTGTATAGGATGTAGCAGGTATTTTATTCGCATCCAGATTTTCTTTATCATATTCACAATTCACCGCCAGATAATCATGCAGCGCAATTGCTTTTTCCAAATCACTCATGCCCGTTTTTACGACTGCTAAGGCTTCTTTTGATGCCTTCTGAAACGCATCATTATCTAAATCATTATCATAAGTGATCTCGATAGAACCTATAACTATATCAGAACCAACATACGCACCAACATATCCAAAACTACTATTAACAAAGTAAAGCTCCGGATGCTCGTTAATTACAGCCCATACAATGCTTGATACATCAGTTTTGTTATCCCATGCTATGTTAAATTCTGTCATATCAATATTTGTATTACGCGCCACCATCTGCTGATAAACATATTCCTGTAGTTCAGCTGTATTATCAACACCCGCTAAATGAACGGAATAAGCTGATGAAGTCTTCTTCTTTTTTGACGGCGCGCCTCCAAACTGATAAACACCCGTCATTTCTCCTTTCTCCACCAGTTTAAGCTCCGACTGGGAAGCTGCTTCATTTTCGATTTCAGACGCACAAGCCTCTTCCTCCTCGTCTGTAACCGTTGTCGTGGTTTCTTCGTCCTCAGATACACTTTCCGTTTCAGACGGCTCTGCTTTATCCCACTGTGTATCCTCCATATCGACTTTCTCCTCGGACGCATCTGTTTCCGTCATATCAACAGAACTCGTGGTTCCTTCGTCCTCATAAAGATCTTCTTTCACCACCTCAGTTTCTGGCTCATTTGCCAGTACCTGAACACTTGTCAAATTAGTATTGGTCACTACCAATACTGCACAGAGCAGTCCGGCTAACAGTCTTTGTTTTGTTCGTTTCCAGTGCTTCATATAGGAACCCTCCTCGTAAAATTTGTCATAACGTAAGAATATCAATAGAAAAAAAGAACTGCGGCATTATAAAATAACAGCAGTTCTCTCAATCTCCGCAAAGAAAAACTGAAAATATAATATTCTTTCGTACATTGCGAATATCCTCGAAATTTATATAATATTAGCATATTTATTTTATGAATACAAGTTGTTCCTGTTATTTTGCAGTTTCCGCAATAAGCTGCTCCACCTCCGCAATCTCCGGCATCACGCGCAGCGCGCCTTTCCTCGTCGTAATGATCGAGGCTGCCGCGTTCGCAAATGTGAGCATTTCTTTGAGCTTCGCCTCGTCCAAATTCTCAAGCCCGTACTTCAAAACATGATACAGGCAGCAACCTCCAAATGTGTCGCCCGCGCCCGTTGTTTCAATGGTGTTTTTCTGCAAAAACGGGGCAACTTCCACGCGCAGATCCTTGTAATAAGCGCGGCTTCCTTCCTTTCCCATCGAAAGCATGATCAGAGGAATGTCATATTCGCTTTTCAGCTTACGTATCCCTGCGTCAAAGTCCTGTTCTCCCGTAAACCATTGTATCTCATTGTCGGAAATCTTCAAAATATCGCACTGAGAAAGCCCATACGCAACCTGTTCTTTTGCCTCGTCCAGCGACTTCCAAAGCGGTTCGCGAAGATTCGGGTCAAAGGAAATCAACGCACCGCTCTCCTTCGCGATTCGGATTGCCTTCTTCGTCGCTTTGCGCACTTCCTCATGCGTCATGGACAACGTTCCGAAATGGAAAATCTGCGTGTCTTTCAGCAAATCCTTGTTCAGTTCTTCCTCCCGCAGCATCATATCCGCACCCGGATTTCTGTAGAACGAGAAGTCCCTGTCCCCGTCCGAAAACGTTTCCACAAACGCAAGCGTCGTGCGGACATCCGCGTCCGTGATCAAGTTAGACGTGTCTATCCCCGTCTCCTCAAGCACTGCCTTCAAACGCTTTCCAAAAATATCCTGCCCCACTTTCCCAATAAAAGCAGTCTTTTTTCCCGCTTTGTTCAGCATAGACAGCACATTGCAAGGCGCACCGCCGGGATTCGCCTCATAAATCGGGTTTCCCTGCGCACTCGTTCCGTTTTCCGTAAAATCGATCAACAA
>JAIEDW010000323.1 GCA_029067805.1 Lachnospiraceae bacterium | reverse complement strand
TGCACAACAAGCATTGGAAGAGAGTGTCAAAACGCTCGAATACGGCACAAAAGAGGCGGAAATTGAGGCGTTTTATATCGTAGACGACCACGGTACGCGCACAAATGCGATCATAAAGGGCGCGGAGTTTCAGATACACATGCGAGTACGCTTTTTCAGTGATTTGCCCGCACCAATCTTTGCGTTTTCCGTAAAGACGGCAAAGGGCACGGAAATCACAGGCACGAACACGATGTTTGAGAAAGCGTTTTTAGAGCCTGTAAAGGCGGGAGCAGTGAAGGATATCTGCTTTACACAGAAAATGTCGCTTCAGGGCGGAGAATATCTGATTTCTTTCGGCGTTACAGGCTATAACGGCGATGATTTTCAGGTATACCACAGACTTTATGACGCTCTGAACGTGACTGTGGTTTCCGACAAGGATACTGTGGGTTATTACGATATGGACTCTAAGGTGACGGTAACGGACGCGAAGACAAATTAAAAATCAGAGATTTTTAATCTGAGAAAGGAGCATTGTTATTCGTATGACGGATAAAGAAATGGTAGGCAGTGTGACACTGGACTTGACCGATTATTCCGGCGAGGATTTCTATACGGACGGCGCGATCGAGGACGAGCTTTTGGAGATTGCCAAAAACAATCCGCCCTCGGCGTTTGCGCGGATTATCGCGGAGAAGAAGAGCTGGCCCATATTTTATCACCTTTCGCCGTTTCGCACCAATATCATCGACTGGCTTCCAATCAAAAAGACGGATAAAATACTGGAAATTGGTTCCGGCTGCGGTGCGATTACAGGAGCGCTTGCAAAACGTGCGGGGAGCGTCACATGCATTGATCTGTCAAAAAAACGCAGTCTTGTGAATGCATATAGAAACAAGGAATATGATAATATCACTGTCAAGGTCGGGAATTTTAAGGATATTGAGCCGCATTTGGAAGAAGATTTTGACTATGTGATGCTGATTGGAGTGTTCGAGTACGGCCACGCTTATATTGGCGGAGATACGCCTTACGAGGATTTTATGCGCATCTGTAATCGCCATAGAAAACCGGATGGCAGACTGATCATAGCGATTGAAAATAAGTTTGGATTAAAATATTGGGCGGGCTGCCGTGAAGATCATCTGGGAACTTATTTTTCGGGACTTGAGGGCTACCGTGAGGGCGGTTCTGCAAGGACGTTTACAAGGCATGGACTGGAAGCGATTTTAAAACGTGTGGGAATAGAGGAATATGCCTTTTATTATCCCTATCCCGATTATAAATTTATGACGACTGTGTATTCGGACGGGTATCTTCCGAAAAAAGGCGAGCTTTCCAATAATCTCAGGAATTTTGACAGGGAGCGGGCGCTTTTATTTGATGAAAAACAGGTGTTCGATGAAATTATCGCAGAAGATGAGTTCCCATTGTTTTCGAATTCCTATCTTTTGGTCGTGGGCGGAGTGCCGGAAACGCTGTATGCGAAGTTTTCAAATGACAGGGATCCGAAGTGGGCGATCCGGACAAAAATTGTAAAGAACGCATCCGGTCAGATGCAGGTGGAAAAGCTTCCGGATACGGAGGCGGCGTATGAACATCTGAAAAATACGCAGAAGGCGTACGCGCTTTTGACAAAGCGTTATGCGGGGACAAAAATAGAAATTAACAAGTGCAGTCCGAAGGATGGCGATATCAGAAACGGACTGGTGTTTGAATACTGTAAGGGTGTGACGTTAGAGTCGATGCTTGATGACTGCCAAAGCAGAAATGACATGTCCGGTTTTCGAACGCTGATCATGGAATATATGGAATGGCTGCATTACGGCGAGGATGCGGCAGTTTCCAACATTGATTTTATCTTTTCGAATATTCTTGTAGAGGGTGATAAGTGGCATGTGATCGACTATGAGTGGACGGTGGAAGAAAAAATTTCGTCTAAGGAGATTGCTTTTCGGGCATTCTATAATTACATGCTTGGCGGCCAGACAAGAAAAGAATGCGAAACGCTTTTGCTGCGAGAAATTCTAGGACTTTCGGATGAGGACATCGATGCGGCTGTGAAACGGGAGCAGGCATTTCAGTTGCGGATGAATGGCGACAGAGTTTCCGTGAGCGCGATGCGGGAACTGATCGGAAACCGCGCCTACGAGTTCGACGGAATGTTAGGGTATTGTCATTATGTGGATACAAAGTTTGTGGCAAAGCTTTATTTTGACTATGGTGAGGGCTTTTGCGAGGAGCATAGCGCGGAATTAAAGGGCTGTTATGTCGGACTGCAAAACCTGTGCATTGATTATGACATTGCGCCGGAAGTTGTGCGCGTCCGCATCGATCCGTGCTCGTTTTTCTGCGTGGTCGGCATACGCAGTGTGATGTTAAATGACAGGCTTTATGTGGGGAAGGACATGGAAACGAATGGTTTTTGGCATTCCTGTGGAAGTCTGATCTTTGCCAATAACGATCCGAATATCACGATTGACGTGACCGGCGGAGGACGCTTTCATGTTGACATGGAGGTTATGGAATTGCCCGAAATCCTTGCGGCAAAACTTGAGGAGGAGGCGTCAAGGCAGGACATTTTAACAAAAACAAAATGTTTTGTAAAACAAAAGATAAAAAAAGGGAACAGTTCGGAAAATGGATGAACTGCCGAAAATAGGGGTTAGGTATGCTTGATAAAATAAAGGGTTTTTTACAGGAAAAACTATATAAAAAATGCAGAGAGGAATATGAGAACGAGTTGCGGTATCAGACGGATCCTTATCTGCTGTGGATCAGGGAGAACGAAAAGACATCGGACGAAGGTGGGGAAGAGTCGTTTCCGTCGCTTGGCGTGGTCTATATGGAGCGCTGTGGAAGAAATTTTTCTCTTGCCGATTACAATAAGGATTTTCTCCTGTTTGTGTCCGAAAACGGCAGGATGGCGGTCAATGCTTTCCGGGAGATCATGCGGTATTTTGATACCCATGCCGAGGTGAATGTGGTGTATGCGGATGAGGATGTCTGGCGGATTTGTCCCGATGACAGCCCGGCGGATGCGGATGATAAGGATGTGCACCGTATTTTTCCGTGGGCAAAGCCGATGTGGTCGCCCGACACGTTGTTTTCGTTTTTTTACTTTGGCAATATCTTCGCGATTCGGACGGCGGCATTCAAGGACATCGAATGGCTCGGAAACGACGATTACAGGAAAAATATTTATGATTTCGCGCTTAAGGCAACGGAGAACGAAAAGCGTCCGGGGCATATTGAGAAGGTGCTGTTTCACGCCTACAAAAAAGGAGAGAGCCGTGCTCAGATTGAGGAGGAGCTGATGCATTCCACGGACTTTATCGGTGTGGGCAGTCAGTATGATATGATAAGAGAAGCGGCAATGGCGCGTCGCGGACTCAAAGGGTATCAGATTGTCAATGAAAAGACAGGGATTTCTTACCCAATATACAAACTTGAGAAGGAGCCGCTTGTCAGCATCATTATCCCGTCAAAAGATAATGAAGACACACTCAAGCAGTGTATCCGTTCTATTTATGCGCACACGGCATATAAAAATTTTGAGATTATCGTGGTGGATAACGGCAGCACGGCGCGGGTCCGCGTCGCGCTTGAGAACTTTAAACAGGAGTGTCCGTTTCGGTATTTCTATATCCCGATGGAATTTAATTTTTCCCGTATGTGCAATGTCGGCGCAAAGGAAGCGGAGGGAACATATATTCTTTTGCTGAATGACGATATGGAGGCTGTGGATGACAGCTGGCTTTTGAGAATGGTGGGACAGGCATCGCTTAAGCATGTGGGCGCAGTGGGCGCAAAGCTTTTGTACCCGAATTCTACTCTGATCCAACATGCCGGTATCACAAACACGGTATCAGGTCCCGGACATAAGCTAAAAAAGTTTGATGACAGCGTTTCGTATTACTATGGCAGAAATCGTTTTATCTATGATATGATCGGTGTTACGGCGGCATGTTTGATGATGCGCAAGGATTACTATTTGGCGCTTGGCGGGCTTTTTGAGGAGCTTGCGGTCGCGTACAATGATGTAGATCTGTGTTTTCGGCTTTGCAGTAAGGGACTTTACAACGTGCAGCGAAACGATGTCGTGTTTTATCATCATGAATCATTAAGCCGCGGCGACGATATGCAGGACGAAGCGAAACTGAAGCGTCTGACGGCGGAGAGAAACCTGTTGTATAAAAGACACAGAAGGCTTTACCGACAGGATCCGTTTATCGGTACAGTGATGAACAGCGGCAGTCCCGAATATATCAGCCGTTGGCTGGAGGGATATGAACTTGTCAATTTGTCCGACTGCGATGATAAGCTGTTAGAGGGGAAAAAGCTGCCTGATTTTAACACCATGAACAATGCGATCATGGTTGTGGTCGAGGAGTGCGGAAAGGAAAAATTTGTGAAAGCCGTGACAAAGAACGGCGAGCGTAAAAAATCGTATTATCTCATCAAGGGCTGGGCTTATGTACCCGGCGCCGACAATGCGCGCTATCAATATAAGATGCTTTTGGTAAACGAAGAGGGGAGTGTTTGGGAGTTGCCCGTGCAGAAACGTTACAGAAAAGATGTCGCGGCAATTTTACCCGGCGAGGTCAACGTGGAGCTTACAGGATTTTGCAGTTGGATCTTTGAGGGAACGCTCGCGCCCGGCGCTTACGAGCTCTGGATGACCGCAAAGGACGCATGTTCAAGGCAGAGGCTTTATCGGAACATGGAGAAAAAGCTGGTGATTGAGGACGCGTAAAAGGCGAAAAAAGAGGACAGAAGCTATGGATTATAAAAAAGAGCTTTTTGCACAGTGCACACCGTATTTGCAGTGGCTCAAGGACAGAGAGATTGCAAATACCGCTGATATCAAAGATACGGGGAAACCGATTTGCGTGTTTCCCTTTTCTTCGTGTAAGGACAGCGTAAAGGCTGTGTTAGGCAAGAGCTGTGCAGAGCGCATCGAGCGGGAAACAATTTATCTGTTTGTCCGCGAGGACGGTGTACTGTGTGATGAAGCGTGTGCGTTGATCGCAAGGGCGTTTTCGGAGCATAGGGAGGCGTTGGTGGTCTATGCGGACGAGGATTACTATGGAACGCCTAAGGAGTTGTATTCAATTGAAGAAAAGACCACACATGGTCTTTTGCGGGGAGAGCCTTGGTTTAAGCCGGAGTTTTCGCCGGATACACTGGAATCGTTTTTTTATATTGGCAGTATTTTTGCGCTGAAAGGACAGGTGATTACGGAAGTTTTAGACGCGTTTGGCGGCGATATGCCGCTTTGCGAACTTGTAAGATCCCTTTCGCGCAGAGTAGCCGCGATGCGGGACGGTACGCATGGGGAGGATCAATTTGTTCATATCTCCGAGACGCTTTATACCAATAACAAACTCTCCGGAAAGAACGAGCTTGACTGTTTTAAACAGGATATTTTTGAGAAAACCGATGCTGTGCGCATTGGCGGAACGCGCGCAAACCTTGGACGGTTGTCCGTAATTATCCCATCAAAGGATAACCTGCAAACCTTGAAGCGATGCATTGAAACATTTCGGCAGTGCGCAAAAGACATGGATTACGAGCTGATCATTGTGGATAACGGCAGCAAGGATGACAATCGCATGCGCATAAACGCTTTTTTGGAGGAGTGCGGCGCGAAGTATCTTTACGAGAAAGCGGAATTTAATTTTTCACAGATGTGTAATCGCGGCGCAAAAGCGGCAGAGGGGGATTTTCTGTTATTTTTAAATGATGACATTGAGGTCGACGAAACGCAGTCGGACGGAAGGTGGCTTGCAAAGATGACGCGCTATGCGGCGATGGAGCATGTGGGGGCTGTGGGCATCAAACTCCGTTACCCCGACGGCAATTTGATCCAGCATGCGGGCATTACAAACATGGCAGTCGGACCGGCGCATAAGCTTTGCGGAATGCCGGACGAAGGGAATCTCTATCACGGGCACAACCTTGCGGATTACAATATGCTTGCCGTGACAGCGGCATGCATGATGGTGTCACGCAAGAAGTTTGAGCGCGCGGGTGGTTTTGACGAGGAACTTGCAGTGGCGTATAATGATGTTGAGCTATGCTTTCGGCTTTATCAAATGGGATTATACAATGTCGTTGTAAACAGCGCCTTTTTAGTTCATCACGAGTCACTCAGCCGCGGAGAGGACACCACGCCCGAAAAACAGGCGCGGCTTTTGCGCGAAAAGCGAAAATTGTATGACAAGCATCCGTGGGCATCGCCCAAGGTTCAGATGCCCGATCCTTTTTACAGTCCAAACCTTGTACAGTGGGAGAAGGACGCGGCGTACCATATCAATTATCAATACCCGTGTGACAAAACGACGCAGTTAAAGCCAATTACTGTGGAGTTAAAGCCGTTTACAAAGAATGCGAAAGAATACAGACCGCTTTTAATGTGGTTTATTCGGATAACCGTTCAATCGAAATTAAAGCAATCTCACGTCCGGCTTGCCAAACTATATAATAAGCTGACAGGGGAAGACCGTCATCTGTTTCATATTGACAAAATTGCGCAGGAAGACGGTATAGTGACGATTGACGGTTGGCATGTTTTGCGCAAACGAAATAATGCAAAGCTCGTCAAAAAGCTCTGGATTTTTACTCCACACTTTAACTTTTATGAGGCAGAACTGTTTCCGAAACTGCGCCGCGATGCAGAGGCGCTTTTTGCGGAGGAACACCGCACGGTAAACACGGCTCTTTCGGGTATCTGCGTGAAATTTGATGCCGCGCAGATTCCAAAAGGAAAGTATAGTGTCGGCATTGTCGTAAAGTGTGGGCACAGAAGGCAGTTTGTGATTTTAGATCATTTTGAATTATAACAGCGTTATCGAGAGAATGAAAAATAAGAGGGGAAAGTACGATGGAAAACGAGAAAGACATGGATTACAAACAGGCGTATGAGCAGGAAAAAGCGCGTGCCGCGGCACTGGCGGGAAGACTTGCGGATGCCAAAAACGAGGCGGACAATTTACAGTTTCAACTTGACCGCATCAAAAACAATCCGCTTTGGAAAGCGTCAAAGCCCTTAAGACAGACAATGCATTGGGGACTGCGCAATTACAGAAGACTGCGCAACTTAGGCGGTCCAAAAGGAATCGCAAGGAAGCTCAAACAGAAAAAAATCGAGGCACAGGCAAAAAAACTGCACGGTACGGCAAGCTTTCCTTCGCCCGAGGAGGCAAAAAGGCAGAGTCAGGAAACATTTGCGCGTATGGTGAAGATCAGTATTCTTGTGCCCTTGTATAACACTCCGCTCAATTTCTTAAACGAGATGATCGAATCGGTCCTTGCGCAGACGTATCAAAACTGGGAGTTATGTCTTGCAGACGGTTCCGACCACGAACATGACGAGGTGGAAGCGCGCTGCAGGGAATATATGGAACAGGACAAGCGCATCGTATACAGACGGCTTGAGAAGAACGAGGGCATTTCGGGAAATACAAACAGGTGTTATGAAATGGCGACAGGCGAATATATCGGGTTGTTTGACCATGATGACGTGCTTCACCCGTCTGTTTTGTACGAGTATGTGAAGGTTATCAACGAACAGGGGGCAGACTATATTTACTGCGACGAAACGACCTTTAAGGGCGACAGCATTGACAACATGATCACGCTGCACTTTAAGCCCGACTTTGCGCCCGACAACCTTCGTGCAAACAATTACATCTGTCATTTTAGCGTGTTTGCGCGTGCGCTCTTGGAGGGCACAGAGCTGTTTCGCAGCGGATTCGACGGCAGTCAGGATCACGACATGATCTTACGCCTCACCGCAAACGCCAAAAAGGTGGTCCATGTGCCAAAGCTGATGTATTACTGGCGTTCCCACAAAGCGAGCGTGGCAAGCGATATCAGCGCAAAACCATACGCGATTGCGGCGGCAAAAGGCGCAGTTGCGGCGCACTTACAAAGCTGTGGCTTTAAGAACTTTGAGATCAAGGGCACAAGAGCGTTTGATACCATCTTTGAGATAAAATATGAGATTGCGCGTGTGGATAAAATTTCGATTTTGATACCAAACAAGGATCATGTGGACGATTTAAGACGCTGCATCGATTCGATTAAGGAGCGCAGCACCTATGAGAATTATGAAATTATCGTAATCGAAAACAACAGCGCCGAAAAAGCGACGTTTGACTACTATCAGACATTGGAGAATGAAGAAAAAATAACAGTAGTTACTTATAAAGGAGAATTCAATTATTCCCGCATTAACAACTTTGGCGCAGGCTTTGCGACAGGAGAATATCTGCTGTTATTAAATAATGACACGCAGGTCATTTCAATGAACTGGCTTGAGGCAATGCTGATGTATGCGCAGCGTCCCGACGTGGGGGCGGTCGGCGCAAAGCTTTATTACGGCGACAGGACGATACAGCATGCGGGTGTGGTCGTGGGGCTCGGCGCACACAAAACGGCAGGGCACACACACTATAAAATCAATTACGACAACCTCGGATATATGGGACGGCTTTGCTATGCGCAGAATGTGTCGGCTGTCACGGGCGCGTGTCTTATGGTGAAAAAGAGCATCTATGATGCGCTTGGCGGACTGGACGAGGAATTTAAAGTAGCGTTAAATGATGTGGATTTCTGCCTTCGGGTCAGAGAAAAGGGCTATTTGAACGTGTTTACGCCGTTTGCGGAGCTTTACCACTTTGAGTCGGCTTCGCGCGGTGTGGATGTGGAAGATGAGGCGAAGGCGAAGCGTTACGAGGAGGAATCGGCGCGTTTTCGCGAGAAATGGAAGGCGTTTTTGGAGAAGGGTGACCCCTACTATAATCCCAATTTTTCGCTTGATCACAGTGATTATTCGCTGCGCGTCGAAAAACCATGTTAATTTTGTACAATTCCTTGAAAAATTTCTGTTTTTTTGGTTTAATAGAATTATGTAAAATTTAACAGTCAAGGAAAATATTTCTTGGCAATACAAATATTGAATTGTGGAGGTAGCAGTATGAGTTTTATGGACGAATTTAACTTTTGGCTCAAAGATGATTACTTTGACCAAGCGACAAAGGATGAGCTTTTAAAGATTAAGGACAATGAAAGCGAAATCGAGGAACGCTTCTACAAAGAACTTGAGTTTGGTACCGGCGGTCTGCGCGGAATCATCGGAGCAGGTACAAACAGAATGAATATCTATACGGTTCGTAAGGCAACACAAGGTCTTGCAAACTATATCATCAAACAGGGCGGCGCATCAAAGGGCGTTGCGATCGCTTACGACTCAAGACGCATGAGTCCTGAGTTTGCGGATGAAACGGCACGCTGCCTTGCGGCAAACGGCATCAAGGCATATGTCTTTGATTCGCTCAGACCCACACCGGAGCTTTCGTTTGCGCTGCGCAAGCTTGGCTGTATCGCAGGCGTTGTAGTAACGGCAAGCCACAATCCGCCCGAGTACAACGGATATAAGGCATACTGGGAGGACGGCGCACAGGTAACGCCTCCGCATGACACAGGCATCATCGGTGAGGTAAGAGCCATCACGGATTATCATAACGTAAAGACTATGCCGAAGGAAGAGGCGATGGCAAAGGGACTTTACGAGATTATCGGCAAAGAAATTGACGATGCGTACATGGTAGAATTAAAGAAGCAGAGCATTCACCCTGAAATTATCAAGGAAGTATCTAAGGATATCAAGATTGTATACACACCGTTCCACGGCACGGGAAATATCCCTGTAAGACGTGTGTTAAAGGAGCTTGGATTTGAAAATGTTTACGTTGTTCCCGAGCAGGAGCTTCCGGATCCCGACTTTACGACATTGGATTATCCCAATCCCGAAGATCCGAAGGCATTTACGCTTGCCTTAAAGCTTGCGAAGGAAAAGGGCGCCGATATCGTTATGGCGACAGACCCCGATGCGGACCGTCTCGGCGTATATGCGCTTGACACAAAGAGCGGCGAGTATGTGCCGTTTACCGGAAACATGTCGGGAATGCTGATCGCGGAGTACATTTTGCGCGAAAGAAGAGCGACAAACACCATGCCCGAGAATCCCGCACTCGTAACAACGATTGTTACAACAAATATGACAAAGCCCATCACAGCGGCATATGATGTCAAGCTGATTGAGGTTCTTACAGGATTTAAGTATATCGGCGAGCAGATTAAGCTCTTTGAGCAGACAGGCTCTAATTCCTATGCGTTTGGTCTTGAGGAGAGCTATGGCTGCCTTGTTGGCACACATGCAAGAGATAAAGATGCAATCGTTGCGGTGATGATGCTTGCGGAAGTTGCATCATGGTGCAAGAAGAACAATATGACGCTCTGGGATATGATGATCGACGTTTACGAGAAATACGGATACTATAAGGAAACACAGTATTCGATTACCATGAAAGGTATTGATGGCGCAAAGGAAATTGCGGCGCTCATGGATAAATTCAGAAATAATCCGCCCAAGGCGTTTGGAGAGCTTCAGGTGACACAGTTTAGAGATTACGCAAATGATGTTGTTGTCAACATGGAAACAAACGAGAAAGGAACAACAGGACTTCCGAAGTCCAATGTACTCTACTTTGACCTGACAAACGACTCATGGTGCTGCGCAAGACCTTCCGGCACAGAGCCGAAGATTAAATTCTACATGGGTGTCAAGGGAACCAGCCTTGAGGACGCACAGAAGAAGAGCGACGATTTGACTAATGCAGTCAAAGCTGTTATCGAAAGTTAAAAAGATTTAAAATAAAACAAAACCAAAAAGCTGCCTTGAAAAGCGGCTTTTTGGTTATCATAAGAGAGAGAATGAAAAAGCTGTCTATGCGGCAGAATAGAGGTAAAAATGAAAAAATTACTGGAACAGATCGTCAAATTCGGTTTTGTCGGTGTCGTGTGTTTTTTGATTGATTTTGCGATATCTACAGGACTTTTCCATATTTTGATAAACGGGACGACAAGAAATTTCGCGACGGGAGTCGGAGGCTTTTTCGGCTTTACCATATCGGTCGTGATTAATTATATCCTCAGCATGAAATTTGTGTTCGAGCGCAAGGAGGATATGAGCAGAAAAAAAGAGTTTGTAATTTTTGTAATATTGAGTTTGATAGGACTGGGTCTGAATGAGGCGCTGCTCCTTGCGTGCAGTGCAGGCTATGAGGCGAGCGACTTCTTAAAGATCTTTAACGATACAATTTGGTTTGCGGTTTCCAAGATTTTTGCAACGGCAGTCGTAATGGTCTATAATTTTATCAGCAGAAAGATTTTCCTTGAAAAAAGATAGAGGTATTTAATAGATGAGTTTAGCGCAAAATATTAAAAAGACAATTAACTACAGCAGAAAAAACGGATACAGCGAAACTTTTTTTGCAGCGTGGGAGCGTATGACGGCAAATTACCATAAAGATTATACCTACCGCAAGCCCGATGAGGACGAGCTTGCGCGGCAGAAAAACGATAAGAGCGTAAAAGACATTCGGTTTTCGATTTTGGTGCCCGCGTTTGAAACACAGGCAGTCTATTTAAAGGCGCTCATTGACAGCTGTCTTGAACAGACGTACGAAAACTGGGAGCTGATCATCACGGACGGTAGTAAAAGCGATGTTGTGAAAGAAACCGTCGCGGCTTACAGCGACGCGCGGATCCGTTACGAACGGCTTGGAGAAAACGGCGGCATCGCGGAGAATACAAACAAAGCGATCGAGCTTGCAAAAGGGGATTATTGCGGGCTTTTGGATCATGACGATATGCTCACTCCCGATGCGCTGTATGAGATGGCGCATGCGATAAAGAATAAAAAGGACGAAAAAAGACCGATTCTTGTGTATTCGGACGAAGATAAATGCGACTCGTCGGGGACAAGCTTTTATGATCCGCATTTTAAACTGGATTTTAACTTGGATCTGATATTGACGAACAACTACATCTGCCACTTTACTGTGGTGGAAACACAGCTTATAAAGAAACTCAGTATCAGAAAGGAATATGACGGTTCACAGGATTATGATCTGGTGTTGCGCATTGTAAGCACACTTTTGCTCAGGGAAAGAGAGAACGCAAGCGCTGTGCGCATGGAAGAGACAATTGTGCATGTGCCCAAAGTGCTGTATCACTGGCGCTGTCACGAAAATTCGACGGCGGATAACCCGCAGAGCAAGATGTACGCTTATGAGGCGGGAAAAAAGGCGCTGATTGATTTTGTAAACCGCATGGGTTGGAAAGGTGATGTACGCCACAATAAACATCTGGGTTTTTATCGAATAGAATATCGAAATAACGTGCTTACGCACAGACCGGACCTGGCAGCGGTGGGAGGTTATGTGGCAAAGCACGGAAAGATTGCAAGCGGAATTTACCGCGGACAGCCTCTCGTCTATGCGGGCTATATGAATCGCATGGATCTGTATCAGAACATTGACGCGTTGGATATCAGAAATCTTGAAGTGAACAAGGAATATCAACCGATTTATGAGAAGGTGACAGGACATTCCTATGAGTCAACTTTTGTAGCGGAAACAAAAAGAGAATTGCCGCAATGGATCAAGGACCTGGAAAAAGCGGAAGGCGGACATGCACTGGAAAAGCTGAATAAAAGGCTCGGCGCACAATTGCGCAAGGCAGGGGGAAGACTTCTTTTGGACCCGACATGTGTGCGGAAATAAAAAACAAATGACCGATTGCGGGCAGCATGGGAGATAAACATGGCAAAATCGACAATTGTGATACCAAATTACAATGGGATAACTTATCTGGAACAATGTCTGGAAAGTATTTTCACAGGCACAACCGCGGATGTTGCGGTCATCGTTGTCGATAACGCATCAACCGACGGCAGCGTTTCTTTGATTGAAACAAAATTTCCGCAGGTGCGTCTGATTCAAAATAACGAAAACACGGGCTTTAGCGTAGCCGTCAATCAAGGAATTGAGGCGAGCGAAACGCCTTATGTGATTTTATTAAACAATGATACGAGAGTAGAGAAAACATTTGTTCGGGAATTGGAACGGGTTCTGGACGACGATCGGGAAAAAAAAGTATTTTCCGCATCGGCAAAGCTGATTTCGCTTTATGACAAGGACAAGACGGATGATGCGGGTGATTTTTACTGTGCGCTCGGCTGGGCGTTTGCGCGGGGAAAAGGGAAAAATCCTGCCCGCTATGACAAAAACCGCGCCATCTTTGCATCGTGTGCAGGCGGCGCAATCTACAGGAGAGAGCTTTTATCTCCCGAGAAGGTAGGACTTTTTGACGAGGAACATTTTGCGTATTTTGAGGACATTGATATCGGTTATCGCGCCAAAATTCACGGCTATCAAAATCAGTTTGCGCCAAATGCCGTCGTATATCATGCGGGCAGCGCGACAAGCGGTTCGAGATACAATGCCTTTAAAACAAAGCTTGCGTCGCGAAACAGTGTGTATCTGGTCTACAAGAACATGCCGCTATTACAGCTTCTCCTCAATCTGCCGTTTCTTGCGGTCGGATTTTCGGTTAAGACAATATTTTTTGTTAGGAAAGGTTTGGGAAAAGAATATGTGTCGGGTCTCGCAGACGGGATAAAACTTTTGCTTTCTCCCGAAGGAAAGGCGCATAAGCAGAAATTTCGCGTGGAGCGGCTGGGAAATTATATCAAGATCCAGTTGGAGCTTTGGGGAAACCTTATAAGGCTTGTTATGGGATAACCTACAAATTTTGATAAAAATATTGTACTTTTTGTTCGAATCATGTAAAATAAGAGGGGTGTACCGAAATATCCCGATTGAAGCGTCTGCCAATGCAGATAACCTGTTTTAACAGGCAAGGGGAGTTAGGGTGAGATAGATTGATAAGAGATCATCAGAAATATTTCAACAGACTGCTGGTACTGCTCGATGCGCTAGTGATAGCAGCCACCTATTGGCTGGCATGGTTTTTCTGGATTAACTTCTATGTCAGGGGAAACAATCCTGAAACGGGCGTTCTCCCCATAGAGACTTATCTGGCGGCATTTATAGCAATCGTACCCGGCTATCTGATTTTATATAACGCATTTGATATGTACTCGTCGAAGCGGACTTCCAGGACGGCGTACGAAGTGTTCAATATCATAAAGGCAAACACTGTGGGCCTGCTGGCTATCATGGTGGTGCTTTTTGCGATTAATATACCCGACTTCTCGCGTGGTATCGTTGGCGTTTTCTATGGTCTGAATATTTTTGCAGAATCGTTTATGCGAAAGGGCGTACGACATATGCTGCGCTATGTGCGCAGAAAAGGGTATAACCTAAAGCATATGCTCCTCGTGGGATATTCGAGAGCGGCGGAGGAATATATCAACAAAATTACGTCCAATCAGGAGTGGGGATACGAGGTGTACGGCATTCTCGATGACCGTGTGCCTGTGGGAGCCTCTTACAAAGGCGTCAAGGTAATCGGAGCAATCGAAATGCTGGGCGAGGTGCTCTCGGAAGGGACGTTTGACGAAATCGGCATCACGCTTTCACTGTCGGATTACGACATGCTTGAACCGATCGTAAATATCTGTGAAAAGTCGGGCGTTCACACGAAATTCATTCCCGACTACAATAGTGTCATTCCAAGCCGTCCTTATTTGGAGGATCTGGACGGACTTGCAGTGGTCAATATTAGGCGCGTGCCGCTTACGAATCTCTTAAACCGTGCGTCGAAGCGCTTGATGGATATTTTCGGCGCGTCTGTGGCAATTGTTGTATTTTCGCCGCTTATGCTCCTTGCGGCAGTCGGCGTAAAGCTTACGAGCAAGGGACCGCTCATTTTTAAACAGGAGCGAGTCGGGCTTCACAATAAGCCGTTTCAAATGTATAAATTCAGAAGTATGGAGCAGCAGCCCGAAGAGGACGAGAAAAAGGGCTGGACAAAAAAGAATGACCCGAGAGTGACAAGGGTCGGAAAAATTTTAAGAAAGACAAGTATTGATGAGCTGCCGCAGTTGTTTAATGTATTGAAGGGGGACATGAGCTTGATCGGACCGCGTCCCGAAAGACCTCTTTTTGTCGAAAAGTTTAAGGAGGAAATACCGCGATACATGATTAAACATCAGGTGCGCCCCGGAATTACGGGCTGGGCACAGGTAAACGGCTATAGGGGAGATACTTCGATCAGAAAACGCATTGAATATGACTTATACTATATTGAAAACTGGTCAATCGTATTTGACTTTAAAATTTTATTTCTCACCTTTTTTAAGGGCTTTGTCAACAAAAACGCGTACTGAGCGTTGGATTGGAAAGCAGAAAAGAAATTTAAGGCTGCGAAAGGGACATAGGTAATTAATATGCAGGATTATAATGGTAATAACCAAAGGGATAGAAAACAGGGAGTAAGGCGTCCGACGAACGGGCAGCCGCAAAGACGGCGTCCCGCAAACGGACAGCGGCGTCCAAGCGGGCAGCCCGGACCGAGAGGGCAGCAGCGTCCGCTGAATGCGCCGAAAAGACCGAATACGGCGCCGAAGGCAAGACCAAAGAAGAAAGCAAAGAAAAAGAAATGGAAGATCGCGCTCTTTGTAGTGGAACTTCTGGTCATCTTTATCCTTGTCGGTGTCTGCTGGGCAATGTCAAAGGCAAACAAAATTCAGCATGTAAAGATAACGGAAGAGGAGAAAAAAGAAGAACTGGCGATCGATGAAGGCATTATGGAGAGCGAAGCGCTGAAGGGATATCGCAACATTGCGCTGTTTGGCGTCGATTCCCGTGAGGGGCAGCTTGACAAAAGTACGCGTACAGATACCATTATGATTGCATCGATCAATCTGGATACGAAAGAGGTAAAGCTTGTGTCGGTATACCGCGATACATGGTTAAATTTAAGTACCGACAGCTATAATAAGGCAAATTCCGCTTACGCAAAAGGCGGATATAAACAGGCAATTGCGATGCTGAATATGAATTTCGACTTAAATATCGAGGATTTTGTTACCATCGGTTTTGACGGACTAATCGATGTGATTGATGCTGTGGGTGGCATTGAGATTGACGTCAAAGAGGCGGAGATTCCGCATATCAACAGTTATCAGATTAGCATGGTAGGGCATCCAACCGGTGAGTTGAATGCAAACGGAGAGCCCAATTACACAGCTGTAGCAGGGGTAGAATATATACCGGTTACGAAGTCAGGCACTCAGACATTAAACGGACTTCAGGCGACAGCTTACGCGCGTGTGCGTTATGTGGGAAGCGACCTTGAACGTGCGTCAAGACAGCGGACTGTGTTGACCAAGGTGGCAAAGAAGGCAATGACCTTAAATCCCGCTACCCTGAATAAGATTGCGGACGCCGTGTTCCCGAAGGTGATGACTTCCCTTGAGCTTTCTGAGATCTTAGATCTGTTAAAGGATATCGCAAGCTATGATATCGGAGAAACCACAGGTTTCCCATTTGAAGATCATATCGTGCCAAACGGACATGTCGGAAGTGCCAGCGTAGTGGTACCGGTGGATTTGGAGAAAAATGTATCGCTCTTACATGAGTTCTTGTTTGGTGAGGAAAATTACACACCCTCGGATACAGTCAAGAAGTGCAGTAAAAAAATTGCATCGGATACGGGAATCAGTTATAATGGAGAATAAAAGGAGCCAATAAGGGGACCGCGCAAGGCCCCCTTTTAGGCATTATGAATAGTAGTGTGAAAGCTGTTTTGGGAGAGGATCATGCAGTACAGTGTAGACATCATTCTGCCGACTTACAAGCCGACGCGGGAGTTGTTCGACATCATAGAGCGTTTGGAGTCGCAGACATATCCGGTTAATAAAATCATAATAATGAATACGGAGGAAAAATACTTTGAACGGCTTTTTCACGGGGCGAAGTTTCTGGAGCGGTTTCGAAATATTGAGGTGCATCACCTTTCCGCGCGTGAGTTTGACCATGCGGGAACGCGCAGAAAGGCTGTAAAATACTCGACAGCGGATGTTTTTGTGTGCATGACGCAGGACGCTGTGCCCGCTGACAAAAGCTTGATACAAAAGCTCGTGGATGCACTGATGAAGGAGGAGGACATCGCAGCGGCATACGCAAGGCAGCTTGCGCGTCCCGATTGTCGTGCGATTGAGCAGTTTACAAGGAAATTTAATTATCCTGATGAATCGTGCGTCAAATCGACGGCGGATATCCAAAGGCTCGGGATAAAGACTTTTTTTTGCTCTAATGTTTGTTCGGCATACAACAGAAAGATTTACGATGCGCTTGGCGGTTTTGAAAAGCGCGCAATCTTTAACGAGGATATGATTTACGCGGGGCATGCTGTGAAAGCGGGAAAAAAGATTGCTTATGTGGCGGAGGCGGAAGTGGTGCATTCACACAATTTCACCTGTATGCAGCAGTTTCGGAGAAACTTTGACTTAGGCGTGTCACAGAGCGACCATCCCGAAGTGTTTGCGGGAATTTCCTCGGAAAGCGAAGGGTCAAAACTCGTGGGCGATACGATAAGACATCTTTGGATGACAAAAAAGAAACGACTGATACCGTATCTGTTTGTGTCAAGCGGCTTTAAGCTGATTGGCTATCGCATGGGAAAAGCGTATCGGCGTTTGCCTGCAAAAGCGGTGCGTTGGTGCAGTTCGAGCAGGAATTATTGGAATTAGAAAAGCGGAGGTTTCGTAATGTGTGGAATAGTAGGATATATTGGTAAACAACAGGCAGCTCCCATCATTCTTGAAGGGCTTTCAAAGTTAGAGTACAGAGGATATGATTCTGCGGGAATGGCTGTTTTTGACGGAGAAAAAATACAGATTCAAAAGGCAGTGGGACGCTTAAAAGCGCTTGAGGAGCTGACGCATGACGGCGCGACAATGCCCGGAACAGTAGGAATCGGTCATACAAGATGGGCGACCCATGGTGCGCCGAGCGATGTCAATGCGCACCCGCATTATAACGAGGAGGAAACCATTGCAGTCGTGCACAACGGCATTATCGAAAATTATCTGCCGCTCAAGGAAAAGCTCCTTGCAAAGGGATATAAATTTACGTCCGATACGGATACGGAAGTGCTTGCACATCTGATTGACTATTATTATAAAGGAAATCCGCTTGAGGCAATTACAAAGGTTATGCACCGCGTGCAGGGTTCGTATGCGCTCGGCATCATTTTTGCGGAGCAGCCCGATCAGGTATTTGCGGTCAGAAAGGACAGTCCGTTGATCGTGGGACAAAATGAGAACGGATGTTTCATCGCATCCGACGTGCCCGCGATCTTAAAATATACGAGAAAGGTTTACTTTATAGAGAATCAGGAGGTTGTGCGTCTGCGCGCGGACCATATGCATTTCTATACAGTAGATGAGGAGGAAATCGAAAAAGAGCCTGTTACGATCGATTGGGACGCGTCCGCGGCGGAAAAGGGCGGCTACGAGCATTTTATGCTCAAGGAGATGTATGAGCAGCCAAAGACCGTGACCGATACGCTGATGCCCAGAATCAAGGACAATGATGTCGTGATAGAGGAACTCGGCATGAGCGATGAGGAGATCAAAGCGATCCGAAAGATTTTTATTGTGGCGTGCGGTTCGGCGTACCACACAGGCGTTACCGCAAAGTATGTGATGGAGGGCATTGCCCGTATCCCCGTGGAGGTGGACGTGGCAAGCGAGTTTCGATACAGGGACCCTATTCTTGAGGATGGTACGATGGTCGTGGTTATCAGCCAGTCGGGAGAAACGGCAGATACGCTTGCGGCGCTCAGACAGTCGCAAAAACTCGGTCATAAGGTGCTTGGCATCGTCAACGTGGTGGGAAGTTCCATCGCGCGCGAGGCGGATAACGTGATGTATACATGGGCGGGACCGGAAATCGCGGTTGCCACGACAAAAGCGTACAGCGCGCAGTTAATTGCCCTGTATCTGCTCGCGATGAAATTCGCAAAAGTAAGAGGAATGCTTGACGCAGATGCGTTTGAAGGAATGATAGAGGACTTAAAGCGGCTGCCGGGACAGATTGAGCGGCTCCTTGCAAACAAGCAGAGAATACAGCGTTTTGCGAACCGTTACATTGGCGCAAAGGACGTATTCTTTATTGGACGCGGCATTGATTATGCGATTTCCATGGAAGGCTCGCTGAAATTGAAGGAGATTTCTTACATTCATTCGGAGGCATATGCGGCAGGAGAACTAAAGCACGGCACGATTTCGCTGATTGAGGAGGGAACGCTCGTTGCGGCAGTTGCCACACAGGATACGCTGTTCCAAAAGACTTTGAGCAATATGGTTGAGGTCAAGGCAAGAGGCGCGTTTGTGCTCGCAGTTACAAATGAGGGAAATACGGATATCGAGAAAGCGGCAGATTACTGCATTTATTTACCAAGGACAAATCCGTACTTTGCAAATTCGCTGGCGATCATACCGCTGCAGCTTTTCGGCTACTATGTGGCAGTCGGAAAGGGCTGTGACGTGGATAAACCCAGAAATCTTGCAAAGTCGGTTACGGTGGAGTAATAATTAAGGTTTATGTCTGCGCGAAAGGGCGGGCGCATCAGGTATGGAGGATCAATATGAGAAACAATAAGAAAAAGCCGTCGGTTTTCAAGAACATACTCATTATTACGGGTTGTACAATGTTTGCAGCGCTTTATATGATGACGATTCGTGTATGCGTTGACAATGTCACTTATGAAAAGACAGGAAACAGTATCACCATAGAGCGGTTTGACGCGGAAAAAGACACGCTTCCCGCATGGAGTGACAAGGTGGAGACGCAAGAGGAGCCTAACGAGGATACGATCAAGCAAAAACCGAGGCGCAGAGGGGATTCCAAAGACACAAAAGAGGAAGCGCTTGAAGCGGAAACAACACAGGAACCGGAAGCAGACGAAACAGAGGAAATAGAAGAGGACACAAAAGAGAAAGTCAAAGAAGAGGCAAAAGAGGAAGCAGAGAACGAAGAAACACAGGATACTGACAGTAAGACTGAGAAAAAGAAACAAAGCGCTGTCAAGGTGGGAAACGTACAGACCGTGCAGCAGGCAAGCTCTACATATGCTGTGGTGACTGATGTGACTGAGGTGGTCAAGGCGGCAATGCCCTGCGTGGTGGCGATCACAAATGAGTACACGGCTTATGATTTCTGGTACGACGAGGAGTATGAAGACGAGGCAAACGGCTCGGGTATCGTGATATCGCAAAATGACGAAGAACTGCTCATTCTGACAAATTATCATGTGGTAGAGGACGCGAATGATCTGTATGTCAAGTTTATCGACAATTTGGAGGTTATGGCATACACAAAAGGCACCGCACCCGAGGAAGATTTAGCGGTAGTGAGTGTGTTCCTGGAGGACATTCCCGATTCGACGCTGGAGGAGATTGCGATTGCGGCGCTCGGCAATTCGGATGCGCTTGATGTCGGGGAACCTGCGATCGCGATCGGAAATTCACTCGGATACGGTCAGTCCGTGACAACGGGCGTGATCAGCGCGTTAAACTGTGATATTTTTGCGGACGATGAGGACATTACTCTGGACAGTCTGATACAGACCGACGCGGCAATCAATCCCGGTAATTCGGGCGGCGCGCTGCTCAACGTAAAGGGTGAGGTTATCGGTATCAATTCCAGCAAAATAGCGGATTATGCGATTGAGGGAATGGGATATGCGATTCCCATCAATACCGCAAAGCCGATTGTAGATGAGCTTGTGAAAAAAGAAACAAGGAGAAAGGTCGACGAGGAGAAACGTGCCTTTTTGGGCATATCGGGAAGCGATGTGTCGGACGAGGCAGTGTCTGTGTATGATATGCCGGAGGGCGTATATGTTTCGAGTGTGTTAAAACGCTCGGCGGCGGCGGAAGCCGGTCTTCAAAAAGGCGACATCATCACGGCGATTGATGACGAAAAGGTAACATCGATGTCAAAGCTTCAGGATATTCTGGATTATTATGAGGCGGGCGCTAAGGCAGAGCTTACCTTTATGCGCATAGAGGACGGCGACTACGAGGAATGGCAGGTTACGGTGACCTTTGGCTTGAAAGAAGAATAAAAATCTTTGCCAAAATAAAGGTTAAGATATCTAAATGGAGGAAATAATGGGAAATAAGGACGAGCAGAATAAAGACGACATGGACGATTTGGATATGGAAATGCTCGATATGGACGAGGGCAGCGATGACTATGACGAGGAGAAGGAGAACGATTACGAGGATGTGTGTTTTATCTGCAGGCGTCCCGAGAGTAAGACGGGAAGAATGTTCAAGCTCCCGAATCATATTTCCGTATGTTCCGATTGCATGCATAAGACGATGGATACCGTCAGTCAATTCGATTATCAGGGAATGCTCAACTATACAAACATGGGGTTTGACAAGGATAATAACGACGGCAAAAACAACAAAAGACGCATTCCAAACATCAGTTTTGTTAATATCGCGGATCTGCAAGGGGACGGAGGGATTCCGAACCGTCAAAAGTTAAAAAAGAAAAAGGCAAAAGAAAAAGGCAAGGACGAGGCAGTGTTTAACATCAACAATCTGCCTGCGCCGCATAAGATTAAGGCGCAGCTTGATGATTTCGTGGTCGGACAGGATTATGCCAAAAAGGTGATATCGGTAGCCGTTTACAATCATTATAAGCGCGTGACTACGGGCACGATGGACGATATCGAGATTGAGAAATCGAATATTTTACTGCTTGGTCCGACAGGCTGCGGAAAGACTTATATGGTGAAAACCCTTGCAAGGCTTCTTGACGTGCCGCTTGCGATCGCCGATGCGACATCGCTTACGGAAGCGGGATATATCGGCGATGATATTGAGTCGGTTATTTCCAAGCTTCTTGCGGCTGCCGACAATGATGTCGAGAAGGCGGAGCAGGGCATTGTGTTTATCGATGAGATTGACAAGATTGCAAAGAAGAAAAATACGACTTCGCGTGACGTGAGCGGAGAGTCGGTACAGCAGGGCATGTTAAAGCTTTTAGAAGGCGCGGACGTTGAAGTGCCTGTGGGCGCAAACAGCAAAAATGCGATGGTTCCGCTTACCACGATCAATACAAGAAATATTTTGTTTATCTGCGGCGGGGCGTTTCCCGATTTGGAGGAAATTATTAAGCAAAGGCTCACAAAACAGTCTTCCATCGGCTTTAACGCGCAGTTAAAGGATGTGTTTGACAAAGACGAGAACATTCTGAAAAAAGTGACCGTTGAGGATATCAAGAAATTCGGAATGATTCCCGAGTTTATCGGGCGTCTGCCGATCATCTGCCCGATGGACGGACTTACCGAGGAAAGCTATGTAAAAATACTGAAAGAGCCGAAAAATGCAATTCTGAAACAGTATCAGAAGCTCTTGGAGCTTGACGAGGTAAAGCTGAAATTTGATGACAGCGCGCTCACGGCAATCGCAAAGAAAGCAAAAGAGCGTGAGACGGGTGCGAGGGCGCTGCGTGCGATCATCGAGGACTTTATGCTCGATATTATGTATGAGATACCAAAAGACGACAATATCGGTGAAGTCACGATCACAGGTGATTACATAGAAGGAACGGGAGGTCCCGTGATAGAAATCCGGACCGACAACGTACACGCAAAACCGCAGATCGAGGAAAAGCAAGAGCCCAAGCCGGAACAACCGAAAATAGAGGAGCATAACTTCTATGAGTTTTAATCTGAAAAACTTAAATTGGTTTGCGCGTCCGCCAAAGTTTAAAAAGCGTATGGCGTTTATGATGGGCGGCGTGACCATGATGGGCTTTGGCTTATCTGTGCTGCGTGATATCAATCTCGGTACGGATACTTGTTCCTGCTTTACACAGGGCATCAACAATTTTCTTCCGTTCAGTTTTGGTACATGCCTTGTGCTGTTCCATATTGTGACGTTATGCTTTGTGCTGCGTTATGATATCAGCAGAATTGGTTACGGAACGATTGGAAATATGTTCTTTTTGGGCTATATTTCGGATTTTTTCAAGTGGCTTTGGTCTGTGATCCTGCCGGCGGGATTTTTTGAGAATACGATAACAAGATACGTGCTTTTGCTGCCCGCGCTTGCCATTTTTATGTTGGGCGCCGCGGCATATATGTGTTCGGGACTTGGCGCGTCACCGTTTGATGCGCTGCCGTTTATCATTGCGGATCATGTCAAGAAACTTCCTTTTAAGGCAGTGCGGATTTTGTGGGATTTATTTTTTATGATAATGGGTATGCTACTTGGAGGAAACTTTGGAATCGTGACAATTGTGTCTGCCTTCTGTCTGGGACCGATCATCTCCTGGGTGCAGAAAAAGCTGGAGGTTCTGATATAAGGAATGACGAAACTGGAGGAATACTACAATAAATTTAATGAAGAAAAGCGGTTAAACTCGCGGCACGGTCAGGTAGAGTTTCGCGTTTCGATGAAGTATATACACGAATATCTTGACAGGGCAGCCGCGCAAAATAAGAATGCGGCTGCCTTGCGTGACATTAAGATTTTGGATATCGGCGCGGGAACGGGGCGATACAGCGTGGCGCTTGCAAACGAAGGCTATGACGTGACCGCGGTTGAGTTAGTTAAATATAACCTCGGAATATTAAAACAGAAAGCAAGTTCCGTGCACGCAATACAGGGAAATGCGATGAATTTAAAGAAGCTTGACGACGAAAGCTTTGATGTGACGCTTTTGTTTGGACCGATGTATCATCTGTTTGGCTTTGCGGATAAAAGCAAAGCGCTTGGTGAGGCAAAGCGTGTCACCAAAAAAGGCGGCGTAATCCTTGTGGCATATTGCATGAATGAGTACAGTGTGATCACATATGGATTTAAAGAGCGTCATATTCTTGAGTGTATGCAGCAGGGACGCTTTACAGAGGATTTTAAGACCATATCCGATCAGGATGCGCTGTATGATTACATGCGCATTGAGGAAATTGATGCGCTCAATCGGGCACAGGGGTTAGAGCGGATAAAGATCATATCACCCGACGGAGCGGCAAACTATATACGTCCGTTTTTGAATCAGCTCTCGGAACAGGAGTTTGAGGCGTTTGTGCAGTACCAGATGTCCGTCTGCGAGCGCGCGGACTTGATCGGCGCGGGTGCGCACACAGTTGATATCCTGGTCAAGTAAGTGGAAAGGCATGAGGTATAATGATGAACATAAATCAGGTGATGATGGAATTGGATAAGCTTTTTTCAGAGGAGCGCATGGGAGAGGTTCCGCAGTTTTTGGAAACGCATATTGAGGAGGCGCTTGCCGAGGGGGATAAAGATGCGATGCTGACGTTATATAACGAATGCATTGGCTTTTACAGAGAAACAGGCAGCTATGACAAATCAATCGCAAACTGCAAAAAAGCAATCGCGCTGATGGAGGAAATGGGGCTTAAGGGAACCATGCCTTATGCGACGACGCTCTTAAATGTTGCGAATGCGCACCGTGCGGCAGGACTTCTTGAGGAGTCGCTTGGCTATTACGATCAGGTGCGCCCAATCTATCTTGAAAAGCTTCAAGCGGACGATCTCTATTTTGCGGGACTGTATAACAATTTAAGCCTGCTCTATCAGGAGATGGGAGATTTTGGCGCGGCAAAAGAGCAGCTGGAGAATGCGCTTGCGATTGTTCTGGGGAAGGAAGACGTGCAGTTTGAGGTGGCTGTCACACAGGCGAATCTTGCAAACACATGTATCGAACTTGGACAGGACGAGGAGGCAAAAGAGCGTGCCGAGGAGGCAATCCGAATCTTTGAGGAGATTGGCGTTGACGATGCACACTACAGCGCGGCATTATCCGCGCTCGGAAGTCTTTACTATATGGACAAGGATTATCTTAAGGCGCTTGATGCGATGGAAAAGAGCAGAAACTGCGTCGCAAAGTATTTGGGAGCCGAAAACATTCAGTATCAGCGACTGAGCGAAAACATTGAAATCATTCGGGAAAAGATGAGCGCGGAAGCTACTGAGGAACCTGTGGAAATTCCCGAGGAGCATTCCGCGGACGAAAACGAAACGAAAGAGGAAGAAACGGATACTGCACCCGATGATGACGAGATTGACAGGATTCTCGGCATTGATATCGATAATGACGGGTGGGCGTCCGTGATCAGAGCAGACAAGGACGGAAAAGAGAATAAAAAAGAAGAAGAAGAGCAGCCACAGACAGCGATTACCCTGGAGGAGGAAGAAGACATGAAGCAAACAGAGCTTATGAGTCCTGCCGATGGTGTGAGCAGATTTGACATTAGTCAGGCGTTTGCGGACATTAAGGCGGCTGCAAAAGAGAAACTGCATCAGCAGCAAAGTGATGAGGAACCGGCGAAAGAGCCGTATGACCAAACGGAGAAGACGCAAGAGGATAGTCAAACGTTTGCCGAACCATACGACGAGGATAAGGCAGTCGATGCCATGATTACGGAAGTTATGGAGGAGATTGCGTTTGAAGTCGAGGAGGACTTTGTCGAAGAGCATGTACAGGACGAAGATGCCGTGGAGCAGGAAGATGCTGTGGAGCAGGAATACGTCGTGGAGCAGGAAGATGCCGTTGAAGCGGGGGATACGTCATATAACGAAACGGAAGACGTATATGATGAAGTAGAAGATATATATGATACCGTGGAAGACGTATATGATGAAGTGGAAGGTGTATATGATGCCGCAGAGGATGTGTATGACGAGGCGGAAATCGATGCGGAGCTTTTGATGGACGAGGATATTGCGGCAGAAGAGGAGGAGTTAGATGAAACTTACGAGGATCTGACGCCGGATATCACAGGCTTAGAGCTTTGCCGCAGATATTATGAGGAGTACGGAAAACCCATGATTGCCGAGCAGTTTTCGGAGTATGAGGCGCAGATTGCCGTGGGACTTGTGGGAAAAGGATCGGACTGCTTTGGCTTTGATGATATCCAGTCAAGGGATCATGACTTTGGCCCGCGTTTTAACCTGTGGGTTACCAAGGAGGTTTATGACAAAATCGGCAGCGCGCTTCAGGAGGCGTACGAAAAGCTGCCCGATGAGTTTATGGGAGTGAAACGCATTGAAACGTTTCACGGCAAGGACAGAGCGGGCGTTATGGTGATTGAGGACTTTTATAAGAACACGCTCGGCTTTGACTTGATCGGCGCACTCAAGGGCGAAGGAAAAGGACTGACACAGGTAAAGAGCTGGCTTGCCGTACACGACTATGCGCTTGCGGCAGCAGTAAACGGCGCGATTTTCAGAGATGACGAAGGTATCTTTACATCCTACAGAGAGATGCTGACACAATATTATCCGAAAGCCGTCTGGTATCGGAAAATAGCACAGGCATGCGCTCTGTTTGCGCAAAACGGTCAGTATAATCTGCCCCGTATGAGAAGACGCGGACAGCTTGTGGCGGCGGAGCTTGCAAAGGCGGAGTGTACAAAGCAGGCGATGAAGCTGTATTATCTGCTCAACAGAAAATATGCGCCGCATGACAAGTGGCTGTTTAAGGCGATGCCCGAAAATCCCGATATGGTGATCAACGAGGAGGGTATGGAAGGCAAGACCGTGATACAGCTTGTCGAGGAGATTAGCCTTACAAGCGTCAAAAAGGCACAGGAAAAGGAGCTTACCACAGCGATAGAGTCGCTTGCGGTGATTTTTGCCAATGAGCTGGAGCGTCAAAATATTGTGGGCAATGCGCAGGTTTATCTCGACGCCAATACGGAGGAGCTTACGGCAAAGAGCGATGCGCTGCTGACAGCGGTTATGGCGAAGGCGCCGACCATTACAGCGCTTTCCCTCACGATTGCAAAGGCAGAATTTGAAGCATTTGACAAGGTGCAGAACGAGGGCGGAAGGGCAAGCTGCCAAAACAATTGGCCGACGTTTAAGGTTATGCGGATGAGCCAGTATATGACATGGAATGAGGATATGCTGCTGCAGTATTTATATGATTTTAAGACAAATTACGCAAACGGCAGAAATATGATAGAGGAAAAGTATGCGCGCATGATGGCGTCGACCGCCCCCGAGGAGTATGAACAGTTTGCCGACAAGCTTCCGGCGATTTCGGCGGAAAAGCAGGAAATCATGGAGCAGATCATTGAACTGCAGGTAAAATGGATGGAGGAGTTTGCAACGCAGTATCCAAAGCTTGCGGGAAATGCCCGCACAATCCATACAGCGGAAGACTTGCCTTATGACACATCTTATGAAACGTATTTGCGCGGTGAGCTTGGCACTTATTCCGACAAGATGCTTGAGATGTACGGCAGATATATTGTGGAACATGCAAGAAGCGGGAAAAATGTGGCAAGGGAAATTATGGCAAACACGATAAAGTTTTATGGATATAAGAGCTTTGAAGAAGCGGAGAGCAAAGAAGTATTAGGGCAGTAAAATGTATAACGATACGCTACATTCTTCATACCGGAACAAATCAAATTTAAAATTTTTTGGTTTCATATCGGAAAATAGAAGACTGCCGCATCGAAAGGTGCGGCGGTCTTTTTAATGTACACGCCGATGCAGAGGAAATCTGCCACTGAAGTGGCACATCAGTGGCGCTCGAGCAGAGAAAGTCTTCCCCTGTTCGATTGTACAAAACAGAGAAATCAGAAACGGCTTGAAAAAAACGTGAAATCAGATATAATATAATCATGAAAAACGGAATATCAGAAAAGGGGAAATAAAAATGAGCAAAATAATTTTGACAGGCGACAGACCTACGGGAAGACTTCACATCGGTCATTACGTAGGGTCACTCAGAAGAAGAGTAGAATTACAAAACTCGGGAGAGTTTGATAAAATATATATCATGGTAGCGGATGCGCAGGCGCTTACGGACAATTTTGAGAATCCCGAAAAGGTGCGCCAGAACGTGATCGAGGTTGCGCTTGACTACCTTGCGGTAGGCTTAGATCCTGCAAAGTCCACACTTTTTATCCAGTCGCAGATTTCAGAATTAACAGAACTTACGTTCTATTATATGAATCTTGTAACTGTTTCAAGATTGCAAAGAAACCCGACCGTAAAAAATGAAATCCAGCTTCGCAATTTTGAGGCAAGTATCCCTGTGGGATTTTTTACCTATCCGATCAGTCAGGCGGCAGATATCACATTCTGTAAGGCAAATATCGTGCCGGTAGGGGAAGACCAGCTTCCCATGATTGAGCAGACAAAGGAGATTGTGCACAAATTTAACGCAATCTACGCGCCCGAGAACCCTGTTTTGGTCGATCCCAAGGCGCTTATTCCGGAAGCAGAGGCATGCAAGCGACTCCCCGGAACGGACGGAAAAGCAAAGATGAGCAAGTCGCTCGGAAACTGCATTTATCTTGCGGACAGCGCGGATGAAGTGCGCGCAAAAGTCATGAGCATGTACACGGACCCGCTGCATTTACAGGTAAGCGATCCAGGACATTTGGAGGGCAATACCGTGTTTACATACCTCGAGGCATTTGCAAAAGACGAGCATTTTGAGCGTTACTGCCCCGATTACGCAAATCTCGACGAGATGAAAGCACACTATACAAGAGGCGGACTCGGCGATGTAAAAGTAAAGAAGTTCCTCAACAATGTCATGCAGGAGGAGTTAGAGCCAATTCGAAATAGACGTGCCGAGTACGCAAAGGATATTCCGGAAATCTACCGGATTTTAAAGAAAGGCTCCGATGCTGCAAGAGAAGTGGCAGCCGAAACCTTATCGGAAGTAAAAAATGCAATGAAAATCGATTACTTCGCAGACGCGGAGCTGATTAAGCAGCAGAGCGAGAAGTATGCGAAATAAAAACAAAAGGTTTTATTGTATAGGAAAATCTGCCTATATGATAAAACCTTTTGCTACTGATGCATTTATTTTCGCGCAACTAAAAGTCTTCAATTGTCATGCATTTTAGTTCGTTAAATTGACGCAGTTGCTTATCGTTCGTAAGAAATAAATCACATTTTTGTTGACAGGCGGTAGCTAACTGCAGACAATCCATTGTCTTAAAATCCTTATATTCTGCACGGATTTGAGCAGCTTTTTTGGCGATACTGATTTCAATCGGATATATTCGTATATTACAATCTGCTAAAAATTCAAAAATGTATTTATTTTTTCAGTGTTTCCAGTTCTATATGGATAAGTTAAATATTCTGTGCATGTAATGGTTGATGTTATCATTGTTTTGTCTGCCTCGATAAGTTTCTCCAAAATTAGCTCTACTTTCTCAGCATAATTTGCATCCGCATCCAAAAAATAAATAAGAGGAGTTGTATCTAAAAATACTTTTTTATATTCTGTCACTATCCCTAAGCTCCTTTATATAATCTTGCGCATCAGTCTGAAACATTTTTTCGCCTCTACCCATATATTTTTTTAAATCTATTTTTTTTTCGGATGGAGTTTGCGTATCTAAGATGGTTACAATTACTTCTTGTCCTGTGTTTAAGTTTATATCTTCATTAATTACGATGTGGCTGCCGTTATAGTATCCTTTTACCGCTGCTAACATGATAAACTACTCCTTTTTATTAAAATTATTCAAGTCTAAGTAAATCTCATTTCTCTTAATTTATTATATCCCAAAATATGTTTGTTGTATAGTTAATTACAATATGAAAGTTCTGTGTCTATAAAATAATGCTAAAATTAGATAGAAACATAAGTATAGTATCAAAGAATTGAGAAAAAATAAAATCAAAAGGTTATATAAAATAGGCATAAGCAGGAGGATATCAAGTGGAAAATAACAGCGCAAAAAACAAACCGCTCGGCGTATCAAGCGTAGCATATGCAAATCCCGTATTGATCATGGGAAGCGGCAACATTGTAGGGCAGATGGAGAACGAGGGACCGCTCGCGGGCAGCTTTGATAAAGTAAGCGACGACAAGAACGACATGTTTGGAGAGGATACTTGGGAGAAAGCGGAGAGCCAACTGCAAAAACAGGCAGTCGCGCTCACTCTGCAAAAGACCTGCGCAGAATCAAATGACATACGTTATTTATTTTCAGGAGATTTGCTTGGCCAGAATATCGCAAGCTCCTTTGGCATCAAAGACTACAATATCCCGCTTTTTGGACTGTATGGGGCATGCTCGACCTGCGGAGAATCCCTCACGCTGGGAAGTATGAGTATCGCGGCGGGCTATGCCGACCGGGTTATCGCGCTCACCTCAAGCCATTTTGCAAGTGCGCAGAAGGAGTTTCGTTATCCGTTAGAATATGGAAACCAGCGTCCGCTGTACGCGTCATGGACCGTGACGGGAAGCGCGGCATTTCTGCTTCAGGGAGGAGATGCAAACGGCAAGTCGGAAAGCGGCAGACAAATTAAAAACGTATTCGAATCGGAGTATGGCTCGAAAGTTGGAATAACAGGCGTTACTGTCGGGAAAATAGAGGACTTCGGTATCAAGGATTCGATGAATATGGGCTGCGCAATGGCTCCCGCAGCGGCATGGACGATCACAACACACATGAAAGATTTCGGCAGAACTCCTAAAGATTACGACGCAATTTTTACAGGAGACCTCGGAAGTGTTGGACAACAAGCGTTATTTAACTTGCTATCACAAGAGAATATTGATATTTCGGGGAATCATTATGACTGTGGTATGCTCATCTATGATGCGGAGAAACAGGACGTTCATGCAGGAGGGAGCGGATGTGGCTGTTCGGCAGTTGTGCTGTCTGCGCATATCCTAAAAAAGCTTGCGCAAAAAGAATGGAAACGAGTATTATTTATTCCGACGGGAGCGCTCCTCAATAAAACATCGTTTAATGAGGGACAAAACGTGCCGGGAATCGCCCATGCGGTTGTCATAGAGGCAGTCGCGTAAATCTTGGGCATATTATTTTATTAATAGAAACGATGTAATTGTGAAGAGAATGAACAGTTATAAAACGATTATGTAATTTGGCTTTTATAAGCATACAATTTTGTGCAAATTGCATAGTCGTTTTTATATGGTCGAATTTACATAAGAGAACGATTACACAAAAAATTTTCGAAAGCGGTAGAAATTTTTGGATAGGAGTGATAAAATGAGATTTATGAAAGAACGACAAAAAACAAAAGCAAGGAGCTATAACAATGCCAATAGTTGACATTTTGGAAAGAAACTGCAAATTATACGGAAACGATATCTGTCTTGTGGAGATTAATCCCGAGATTAAGGAAACAAGGCGCGTCACATGGAAAGAGTATGATTTGATCGAACCGAATCCCGTGACACATTACCGACGGGAAATTACTTGGAGTGTATTTAACGAGAAAGCAAATCGTTTTGCGAATCTCTTGATTCAAAGAGGCGTAAAAAAAGACGATAAGGTGGCAATCCTTTTGATGAACTGTCTTGAGTGGCTGCCGATTTATTTTGGAATATTAAAAACGGGTGCGCTTGCCGTACCGTTAAACTTCCGATATGCTTCCGATGAAATAGAATACTGCTTGAATTTAGCTGAAGTGGACGTGCTTGTCTTTGGACCTGAGTTTATCGGACGTGTGGAGGAGATTGCCGACAACATCAGCAAAAACAGGCTGTTGTTCTTTGTGGGCGATAACTGTCCGAGCTTTGCGGAGGATTACACAAGCCTCACGGTAAATTGCTCCAGCCAGACGCCGATGATACCATTGACCGATGCGGACAATGCGGCAATCTATTTTTCATCGGGAACGACAGGCTTTCCCAAAGCGATACTGCATAATCACGAGAGTTTGATGCACTCGTGCAAAGTTGAGCAGAATCACCACGGGCAGACAAAACAGGACGTTTTCTTATGCATTCCGCCCCTCTATCATACGGGCGCGAAGATGCATTGGTTTGGCAGTTTCCTTGAGGGCTCGAAGGCAGTCCTTTTAAAGGGAACGAAGCCGGAATTTATATTAGATGCGGTTTCCAAGGAGAAGTGCACGATTGTATGGCTTTTGGTGCCGTGGGCGCAGGATATCTTAGACGCGATCGACAGGGGCGATATTAACCTTGCGGATTATGAACTTTCACAGTGGAGATTGATGCACATTGGCGCGCAGCCCGTACCGCAAAGTCTGATACAGCGTTGGAAAAAGATTTTCCCGCATCATCAGTACGATACCAATTATGGACTGAGTGAGTCAATCGGTCCCGGCTGCGTTCATTTGGGCGTGGAAAACATACACAAAGTAGGCGCAATCGGAAAGGCTGGATATGGCTGGGAAGTAAAGATTGTGGATGAAAACAAAAATACTGTGAAACGCGGCGACGTGGGAGAACTTGCAGTCAAAGGTCCCGGCGTTATGACCTGTTATTACAATGACGAGGCGGCAACTGCTGAGGTATTAAAGGATGGATGGCTCTTTACGGGCGATATGGCGCAGGAGGATGAGGACGGTTTTATCTTCCTTGTGGACCGCAAAAAGGATGTGGTAATCAGTGGCGGTGAAAATATTTATCCCGTACAGATTGAGGACTTTTTGCGTACCAACGACAAGGTAAAAGATGTCGCGGTAATCGGAATACCCGATAAGCGCCTTGGTGAGATTACGGCGGCGATTATCGAGATTAAGAGCGGCTGTGAGGCAACGGAGCAGGAAATCAACGATTACTGTATGAAGCTTCCAAAATATAAGCGTCCCAGAAAGCTTATTTTTGCCGATATTCCGAGAAATCCGACAGGCAAGATTGAAAAGCCGAAACTGCGCAAGATGTATGGCGGGGAGAGTCTTGTCGCAGCGCAGAACAGAGGATAGTGTTTGCGGAAAGGGCTGATTATTGATATGGAAAACATAAGGCTTACAGAGCTTATCAACATAAAAATATTACAGCGATTACAGGACGCTTTTTCCGAATATGCGGGAATGGCGGCGTTGATTACGGATGAAAACGGAATACCTGTCACAAAGGGCAGCGGGTTTACTGAGCTTTGCATGAATCATGTGCGCCAATGTGAGAAGGGCGCGCGTAACTGTGAGGAATGTGACAGAATGGGTGCGGTAAAGACGTATGAGAGTGGGAAGCCGGTCGTGTATACCTGTCATATCGGTCTGCTTGATTATGCGGCTCCGATCATGGTTGATGATATGATGATCGGCAGTATCATTGGCGGACAGGTGCGCAAAGAACCGGCGGATGAAGCGCATGACCGCGCGACGGCGAAGATGCTCGGCATAGATGAGGAACTGTTTCTTGCGGCATCTCGCAAGATACATATTGTGGACGAGGAGCAGGTTCAAAAGGCGGCGAAGTTTTTGACGGAGCTTGCGACTCTGCTGTCGGATATGGCGTACGAGAATTACATAATGCTCAAAAACAGTCAAAAGCTTGAGCAGATGTCACGCAGTCAGATGCGATATATGATTGACATGTATTCCAACATGGAAAATACTTTTAATCTTTGGATGGAGAGTGTAAGGCTTTCCGCCGAGAAGAACGACCACGACGCGATGGTAACGTCGCTTGATGTGCTTGTAAAAAACGGCAAGGAGATTTTTGCGGCATTTGGAAATACGATCGAGTATGCGAAGATGACGGACGGAGATCTGGCATTAAGTGAAACGGCCTATAATTTCAGAAGTATCGTAAATGATGCGATCATGTCGCAGCGAGGCAGTATCAAGAAAAACGGAAACAAAATAAACATCAATACCTCAGAGAGCTTGTCACTGCGCTTTTTCGGCGATACGGGACGGTTGAAACAGCTGATATCCATTATGATCAAACTTGGAAATAATTTTACAAGAAACGGTATCCTAAAAATAAACATGTATTCGGAAAAGATTGATTATGCGGACATGTTGATTGTTGAAGTAAGCGATAACGGCGTAGGCATGTCGGAGGAAGACAGGATCAATTTAAACAAATACATGCAGCACGCAAGTATGAATATGGGAAGCTATAACGATGAAGATGAGAAAGAGTTTTTCATTTTAAGGATGCTTGTCGGACAGCTTTCGGGAAGCATTATCTTTGAATCGACACAGAATGAAGGCACCACTGTGCGGGTGGCAATACCGCAGTTGGAAATGAAATAGATGGAGGATTCCTATGGGATTTGACGCAGAAAAGTACGCTGATGCGATGGATCATTTTCATATTAATATTGCAGATGTATCCGACGTGCATTCTCCGGAAGTGGAAGCCGCGCTTGACGAAGTTTGTAAGGTTTTGCGCGTGGCAAAGATCGATGTGCGTTTTTACGATACGGTAGGCATGGAACGAAAGAAACAGGGCGAATATGTCACAATGTATCACGGTGCGGAACCTGATGAGAGCGCCGCATATATCAAGCGCGAAACGTTAGGCGGAGGCGGTGTGGCGGTTTATACGTTCTATAAAGTAAATGACGGCATCGAGTGGGATGAGAATGAAACGGTCAGAGTTGGTGTACTGCAAAGATGCCTTTATGCTTATAACGGAAGAAGCAGACTAACGCATATCACAGACGAACTGACTTTCCATGATACGCAGTCGGGGATGTATAACCTGAATTATTTTACACAATATGTCAATACCTTGATTCGAGAGGACAAGATCAAAAACTACGGTGTATGCCATTTTAATCTCAAGCATTTTTCAGTGGTGAACCAGCGCTTTGGCAGAGAAAAAGGCACAAAGATCATGATGGATTATATCGAGAGCCTTGAGGAATATTTGGGGGATAAAGAAATTGTATGCAGGATTGGCGGAGACAGCTTTGTCGTTCTGTTTTTGAAGACGCATCTTGACAAGGTGACGGCGCATATGCGAGGCTTTGAAGTGGTCACACAGGATACGAGCGAGTGTGCTTTGATCACTGCGTATGCGGGGTATTATATGGCGGACGAGCGTGTCCGGTACCCATCGGATCTTATGGATAAGGCAAGCGCGGCGCTGAGGATGGCAAGACAAAGCAGAAGATCTTACGAGGTATTTTATAATGACGAGCTGTTGAAAGCGTCGTATGAGCGCAAGCGCATCGAAACGATGTTTCCCGACGCAATCAAGAACGAAGAGTTTATGGTATACTATCAGCCCAAGGTGTTTATGAAGGATTACAAGCTAAAGGGAGCCGAGGCTCTCTGTCGTTGGTATCATGATGATAAAGTGGTGCCGCCTGATGAATTTATTCCCATTTTGGAACGCAGCAGAGATATCTGTGCACTTGACTTTTACATGCTCGATCATGTATGTGCTGACATACGCCGCTGGTTGGACGAGGGAAGACGTGTCGTAAAGGTGTCTGTTAATTTTTCGCGATGCCATTTCGGAAACAGCCATCTTTTACAGAATATCCTTGATATCATTAATAAGTACCACGTTCCGTACGAATATATTGAGATTGAGCTGACGGAAACGACCACGGACGTCAACTTTAATGATTTGAAGGAACTGGTCTACGGTTTGCGGACGTACGGAATCAGCACGTCGGTAGACGACTTTGGTGTGGGGTATTCTTCGTTTAACTTAATCCGCGATATTCCGTGGAACGTGATTAAAATTGACAAAAGCTTTTTGGATGAAAACAAACAGGGACTGTCGGCGAAGAATCGCGCCGTGCTCAAGTACATTATAGCGATTGCACAGGAAATGGGCATGGTAACAATCTGCGAGGGCGTGGAAACTATCGAACAGATACGGCTTTTAAAAGAATACGGTTGTTTTATGGCGCAGGGCTTTTATTTCGATAAACCGCTGCCGAGGAAAGTATTTGAGCAGAAACTTTAAGGGGACCATATATGGATTTGTTTGAGTATATGAGAAATACGGCAAAGGAGAAGGAATCTCCGCTTGCCTCGAGAATCAGACCTACCACTCTTGATGAGGTGGTAGGTCAATCGCATATTATCGGAAAAGATAAGCTGTTGTATCGTGCGATCAAGGCGGACAAGATCAGTTCAGTTTTGTTTTACGGTCCGCCCGGAACGGGAAAAACGACGCTTGCAAAAGTGATCGCCAATACGACGAGCGCCGATTTTATGCAGATCAATGCGACCTCTGCCGGAAAAAAGGACATGGAAGAGGTGGTAAACAAAGCAAAAGATACGCTTGCAATGTATGCAAAGCGTACGATTTTATTTATTGACGAGATACACCGTTTCAACAAGAGTCAGCAAGATTATCTGCTTCCGTTTGTTGAGGACGGCACGATCATTTTAATCGGAGCGACGACGGAAAATCCGTACTTTGAAGTTAATTCCGCCCTGATTTCACGTTCCATCGTATTTGAGTTAAAGCCGCTTGAAAAAGAGGATATCAAGGAACTGATCAGACGTGCAGTCTATGATAAGGAAAAGGGAATGGGAAGCTTTGACGCAGAGATTGACGAGGAGGCCCTTTCCTTTCTCGCCGAGCTTTCGGGAGGAGATGCAAGACATGCCCTTAATGCGGTAGAGCTTGGCGTCATGACGACCGACAGGAGTGAGGACGGCAAAATCCACATTGATATCGGTGTGGCGCAGGAGTGTATCCAAAAACGTCGTGTGCGCTACGACAAGGGCGGCGATAATCACTATGACACGATATCGGCTTTTATCAAAAGCATGAGAGGCTCTGATCCGGACGCGGCTGTCTACTATCTTGCAAGAATGCTCTATGCAGGCGAGGACGTGGCTTTTATTGCGCGCCGCATTATGATCTGCGCGTCGGAGGATGTCGGAAATGCGGATCCGATGGCGTTAAATGTGGCGGTGAGCGCATCGCTTGCGGTGGAGCGCATCGGTATGCCCGAGGCACAAATCATTCTTTCACAGGCAGCATCTTATGTGGCGTGCGCACCTAAGAGCAATGCGGCGTGCAACGCAATCTTTGCGGCATCCGAAGAAATCAAAAAAAGCGGCAGTCTGCCGATACCGACGCATCTACAGGATGCACATTATAAGGGGGCGGCGAAGTTGGGACACGGAACGGGCTATAAATACGCCCACGATTACCCAAACCACTATGTAGAGCAGCAGTATCTTCCGTACGAGCTGAAAGGAAAAGCATACTATGAGCCTTCGTGGAATGGGTATGAGAAAAAGATCAGAGAACATATGAAGCGTATTAAGAGTGAGGCGGAAAAATCCGATTCAGAATAATTCCTGCATCAGATATTTATAAATCTGCTGGTTTTTATTGTGCCAGCTGTCACACAGTGTTTCCGCCATTTCTTCGGTAGGAACGTTGAGCTTGATTTTGACAAGCTCAACGTTTTTTTCTTTTGCGGTCAGTTCTGCGTCATATCCGCCCGTTACGGACTTATCATAGTTTGCCGTGATGGATGCCTCGTTTTTGAGTTCCAGGTTCTTTTCCTTGAGAAAGGCGTGAATGTCTTCGATAATCGCGTTACCGATGCGGTTTCCGAAATAGGACAGCGTCTTTTGTCCCTCGTCAGTGATCGCGTAATAAGTGCGGTTTCTAAGCGTTTCCGCTTGGATCAGTTCCGCATCAAGCAGATCGGAAATGACCTGTTGCAGCGTCATATAATTGGTATATTCTTTTTCCAGAATAAAACTGCTGATCTGTGCGCTTGTAAGCTTAAAGTCCACCCGGTCAAGCATATATAAAAGAATAAGCTTATAGAGTGTTAAGGGATCCTGCGTCATCAAAATCACTGCCTTTCGTTTGAGGAAATGTGAGATTTTACAGCTTCCGCAACAAGCTCCGCAACCTTCGGATTAAATGCTTCGGGCATGATATTGTCTTCATTTAACTCCTCTTCGGGAACAAGGCTTGCAATCGCGTTTGCGGCGGCAAGCTTCATCTCCTCGGTAATCTGCGTAGCGCGTCCTTCGAGCGCGCCCTTAAAGATTCCCGGAAAAGCAACCACATTGTTTACCTGATTCGGAAAATCGCTTCTTCCTGTGCCGACAACTCTTGCACCGGCAGCTTTTGCCACATCGGGCATAATTTCGGGCGTAGGGTTTGCCATAGCGAACAAAATGGAGTCGGGCGCCATGGACTTTACCATATCGGCAGTCACGATATTTGGTGCGGAAACGCCTACAAAAATGTCCGCGCCCTTTAACGCGTCGGCAAGTGTGCCCGTTTCGTTATTGGGATTGGTGATTTTTGCCATTTTTTCCTGCATCCAGTTAAGCCCCTTTGTCGAGGTGGAAACAATGCCCACCTTGTCACACATGATCACATTTTTAAAACCGTATGTGAGCAAAAGCTTTGTAATGGCAACACCCGCACTTCCCGCGCCGTTTACGACCACCTTGCAGTCTTCTTTTTGTTTTTTGACAACCTTGAGCGCATTGATAATGCCCGCGAGTACGACGATCGCTGTACCGTGCTGATCATCGTGGAACACGGGAATATCAAGGATTTCCTTCAAACGCTCTTCAATTTCAAAACAGCGCGGCGCGCTGATATCTTCGAGATTGATGCCACCGTAGGCAGGTGCAAGCCAGGTGACCGCTTTGATGATTTCCTCCGTATCCTGTGTGTCAAGGCAGATGGGGACAGCATTCACACCGCCAAATTCCTTAAATAAAACAGCCTTCCCTTCCATGACGGGCATCGCCGCGTAAGGTCCGATATTGCCAAGACCAAGAACCGCGCTTCCGTCGGAAACGACTGCCACAGTGTTTGCTTTCATTGTATACTGATAGGCGGCATCTTTATCCTCTGCAATGACCTTGCACGGTTCGGCAACGCCGGGCGTGTAGGCAAGCGAGAGCGCCTCTCTCGATTTTACAGGGGTTTTCGATACTGTTTCAATCTTTCCGTTCCATTCTTTGTGAAGTTCCAGGGCTTTTTCTTGAAGTGTCATAGAATAATCCTTTCATTTGATATTTTTTTAACATATTTAGAAGTTTTCTCACACTATATACTGTATAATAATTTTTTGCACTTCGCAATAAATTCTTCTTTCTATTTTTGAAAAGATGCGTTATAATGTCAGTGAAATCAATTTCTATGAAGCATTTCGGAACAATTTTCCCATTGTTTTAAATTGATATATTAGGAGGCATTCATGAGAGAAAAATATGAATCACTTGGTCTGTTGGAACTGCGTGAGATTGCAAAGGCGCGCGGGCTCAAAGGAATCAGCACGTTGAAAAAAGCGGAATTGGTTGAGCGCATGCTGGAGGAGGACGACAAAGACAAGGCGGATGGAAAGGATATTGAGCCAAAGCCTGTGTTAAAGGGTATGCGTGACAGCAGACATGAAAGACCGCAGCAGCCTCAGGCAGACGGCGATAAACCACAGGAGGGCTATCCCACAGAACTTGACAGCGGAATGACTGCAAAGGGAATTTTGGAGGTCATGGCGGATGGTTTTGGATTTATCAGAAGTGATAATTTTCTTCCGGGAGAGAATGATGTTTATGTGGCGCCAAGCCAGATACGTCGCTTTAACCTGCGCACGGGTGATATCATAGAGGGAAATACCCGCATCAAGACAATGAACGAAAAATTCAGCGCGCTTTTATATTTGAAAAAAATCAATGGCTATCCGCCTGAAATTGCGGCAAGAAGACGCAATTTTGAGGATATGACGCCGATTTTTCCTAATGAGCGAATACGGCTTGAAACCGCTCAGTCCAGCGTGGCAATGCGAATTATGGACTTGATGAGTCCTGTTGGAAAAGGACAGCGTGGTATGATCGTATCGCCGCCGAAGGCAGGTAAAACGACCTTATTAAAGGAAGTGGCGAAATCAATTTTGTCCAATGTGCCCGACATGCATATGATCATTCTGCTGATTGATGAACGTCCGGAGGAAGTGACGGACATCAAAGAGGCAATACAGGGACCGAATGTGGAGGTGATCTACTCCACATTTGACGAACTTCCCGAGCATCACAAGCGCGTGTCGGAGATGGTAATCGAGCGTGCAAAGCGTCTTGTGGAGCACAAAAAAGATGTATGTATCCTGCTTGACAGCATCACGCGCCTTACGCGTGCCTACAACCTTACGGTTCCGCCCAGTGGACGTACGCTTTCGGGCGGTCTTGATCCGGCGGCACTCCATATGCCGAAACGGTTTTTCGGTGCGGCGAGAAACATGCGTGAGGGCGGAAGTCTTACAATCCTTGCGACGGCGCTTGTCGATACCGGTTCCAAGATGGACGATGTGGTGTACGAGGAATTTAAGGGAACGGGCAACATGGAGATGGTGCTTGACAGAAGGCTTTCCGAAAAGAGAGTTTTTCCAGCAATCGATATCCCGAAATCGGGAACAAGGCGCGAGGATCTGCTTTTGGATGCAGACGAGCTTGAGGCGATCAATATTATGCGTAAGGCATTAAACGGTTTGAAATCCGAGGAAGCGGTTGACAAGATTCTGGATCTTTTTGCACAGGCAAAGAACAATCGGGAAGTTGTCAGCAAAGTCAAAAGTATGCGAATAATTTAACATAAAAAGTTGCAAAAAGCATTATGGTAAAATCGGATAGGAAAATTATAAAAAGTGCTTGCACATATGAAAAACGTATGATATACTGATTAAGCTTGTTTATAGCATTGAACTTTTGTAAATAAATATTTCATTTATAGAGAGGTGAAAAAGATGAGAGAGGGAATACATCCGAATTATCATCAGGCAACGGTTACCTGCAACTGCGGAAATACATTCGTGACAGGTTCGACAAAGCCTGAAATCCACGTGGAAATTTGTTCAAAATGCCACCCCTTCTACACGGGACAGCAGAAATCTGCTGCGGCTCGCGGACGTATTGAGAGATTTAACAAAAAGTACGGCGTAGAAAGCAAATAAGAAGCGGAAAAAGGTTGAGGTAAGCATTTATCTCAACCCTTTTTGTATCCAACTTTTGCATGTAACAAAAGGAGAGTATGGAGATGGCAAAAAAGAATAAAATGCACTATTCGGGTATTGGCGGTCAGGCAGTTTTAGAGGGTGTGATGATGAAGAATGGTGACAAGTATGCTGTTGCCGTGAGAAAGCCCGATGGTGAGATTGATATACAGGTTGAGGAGTATAAAGGAATCTGTGCAGATAAAAAAATTACAAAAATTCCGTTTATCAGAGGAATCTTTTCGTTTATCGATTCCCTTGTGCTCGGTATGAAGGTGACAATGCATTCAGCTTCCTTTTACGAGGAGGACGGCGAGGAGTCAGAGAAGAAGAACGGAAGCAAATCGGACGATATTATGATGGGTATCACGGTAGCGGTCTCTGTGATCATTGCAGTAGCGCTTTTTATGGTACTTCCGTTTCTGTTATCAGATCTGCTTGGGAAAGTAGTCAGAAATGCAAGCTTGATCGCGATTTTTGAGGGACTGATTCGAATTCTGATTTTTGTTGCATATATCGCGGGTATCTCGCTCATGGAGGATATCAAGCGTTTGTATAGGTATCACGGCGCAGAGCACAAATGCATCAACTGCATCGAAAGAGGCAGACCGTTAAATGTAAAGAATGTGATGCGCAGTTCCAGACAGCATAAACGCTGTGGTACAAGCTTTCTTCTTTTTGTTGTGCTTGTCAGTGTCATTGTGTTTTTCTTTATCAGAGTTGACAATATCGCGCTCAAAATTGTGATTCGGCTTTTGCTGGTACCTGTGATCGCGGGAATTTCCTATGAGTTGATACGGCTTGCGGGAAGAAGCAATAACGTGTTGGTACAGGTGATATCAAGGCCGGGACTCTGGCTGCAAAAGCTTACGACTAAGGAGCCGGACGAGGATATGATTCGGGTTGCGATCGCGTCCGTGGAGTCTGTGTTTGACTGGAAAGCATATCTAAGAGAAGAGTTCGGATATACGAATGAAAATCTGCCGGAATCGGAAGAAGCAGAGTCATGACCTACAGGGAATTATATGACTATGGCACAGAGAAGCTGAAAAAGGCTGATATCGCAGAGGCGGCGCTGGACGCAAGACTGTTGCTTGAATATATATGCCGTACGGACAGGAATGCGCTTTTGGTTCACGGAGAGAGCGAGCGCAGTCCGCTTGAGGAGGAATTTTATAAGAGGACGATAGAACAGCGCAGCGCGCACATTCCGTTGCAGCATATCACGGGAGAACAGGAGTTCATGGGACTGTCGTTTTGCGTCAACGAGCATACGCTCATTCCAAGACAGGACACGGAGATTCTGGTTGAGGAGGCAATGCGCCACATGAGTGACGGTATGCGGATTCTGGATTTGTGTACGGGTTCGGGTTGTATCATTTTAAGTCTGTTAAAATACAGCAACGAGTGCGAGGGTATCGGCATTGATATCTCAAAGGATGCGCTTTTGATAGCGGAGGAGAACGCAAAAAGGCTTGGATTAAGCGCCGCTTTTCTTGAGGGGGACTTGTTTGAGCCGTTAGAAGGTTATGTATCGGATAAGACGCATGATCGATTATTTGATATTGTCATATCCAATCCGCCGTACATCGCAAGCGGCGTGATTCCGACATTGATGCCCGAGGTAAAGGACCATGAGCCGTTACTTGCGCTTGACGGTAAGGAGGACGGACTTTATTTTTATCGGGAAATTATCAAAAAGGCCCCGTCATATATGAGAAAGAGCGCGATGATTTTTTTTGAGATCGGGTACGATCAGGCAGATGCCGTCAGCGTTCTGCTGCAGGAGAGCGGCTTTCAAGAAATAGAGGTTATCAAGGACTATGCGGGGTTAGACCGTGTGGTAAAAGCAAATTTGGAGGGTTAAAAAATGTTTGATAAATTGGAGGATTTACTGCACCGTTTCGAGGAGATTTTAAACGAGTTAAACGAGCCGACGGTGGCGGAAAATCAAGCGCGTTTTCGGGCGTTGATGAAAGAGCAGAGTGATCTGACGCCGATCGTGGAAGCGTATAAAGAATACAAAAAATGCAACGAAACAGTCTCGGATTCACTTTCGCTGCTCGATTCGGAGAGTGACGAGGAAATGCGCGAGATGCTCAAGGAGGAGCTGAACGAGGCGAAAAAACGCATCGAGGAACTGGAAACGGAGCTGAAAGTCCTGCTTTTGCCAAAGGATCCAAATGACGAGAAAAATGTCATCGTGGAAATCAGAGCAGGCGCAGGCGGAGATGAAGCGGCATTGTTTGCAGCGGAGATATATCGAATGTATGTTCACTACGCCGAGGGAAGACGTTGGAGAGTCGAGTTGCTGAATGTTGACGAGATTGGTATCGGCGGCATGAAAGAGGTGCAGTTTGTCATTACCGGACAGGGCGCTTACTCGCGCATGAAGTACGAGAGCGGTGTACATCGTGTGCAGCGTGTGCCCGAAACGGAGAGCGGTGGAAGAATCCATACTTCGACCATCAGTGTGGCGGTTATGCCCGAGGTTGATGAGGATATCGACATTGTGATTGATGAAAAAGATATCCGTGTTGACGTGATGCGTGCATCGGGAAATGGCGGTCAGTGCGTCAATACGACGGATTCGGCTGTGCGTCTGACCCACTATCCTACGGGCATTGTGGTGTACAGTCAGACGGAGAAATCGCAGCTTCAAAATAAAGCGAAGGCGTTTGCGCTGTTAAAATCAAAGCTCTATGATATGGAGCAGCAGCAGCGTCATGACGCGGAGGCGGAGCTTCGAAGAAGTCAGATTGGTACGGGAGATCGTTCGGAAAAGATCAGGACTTACAATTTTCCGCAGGGACGCGTCACGGATCATCGCATTAATCTGACACTCTACAAGCT